>CANRVK010000088.1 GCA_947643285.1 uncultured Eubacteriaceae bacterium | reverse complement strand
ACGTCTGGAACGGAGCGAGAGCGCGGCTTCGCTGGAATACTTCCTTGCCGTAGCGTCCCCCTTTTCACTTTCACAATCCCCTATGATATCAACATTCTATTTTAACCTTTTAAGCTTCTCTTTTTCACTGGATAATAGACTTCTGTAATCAGTTCATTTTCCTGTGAAACTTCAGCCGGATTTGTGATATATACTTCATACAAAGCATTGTTATTTTCATAACCTTCTTTTTTCGCCCACTCTATCTGTTTTGTATAAACAGAAGAAAGCTGCGAATAAGATCCATGTACAACGGTCTTTAAACAGAGTCCCGGACAAAAATCCCTTGTTCCTGTCACATACTCTTTTATAGGAATAGCAAATTCTGTGTCTAACCCAAATGGACTATACTCATCACTGTGAAACAGCACCATAGGAAAATCTGCTGTCAATTTTCTTTCTTCTATTTTCTGAAATAGGCTGCCAAAACAAATCCTATATTCTTCAGCGAACTCACACTCTAAAACATTTTTCCTTATGGACAGAAGATACATTTGTGGTACTTCCACTAGCTGTACATCAATATGTTCCAGATATGACATAATAGACTTGCCTTGACTCAAATTTAATATATCACTCTTTATTTGCTCCAAAGTATTTTCAAATTTTTCTACCTGCATTGTAATCTCTTTTTTCTTTTTATTCAGCGCAGTAAAAAGAGTTTCGTCTAGTAATTCTTCTGATTCTAAAATTGTTTTAATTTCTTCTAAAGAAAAATGATATTCTTTTAAGCGATTAATGAGCAACATCTTCTCTAATTGATCGATAGAATAATACCGATATCCATTTTTCGGATTAATTTCATTCGGCAATATTAACCCGATTTCTGCATAATACCTGAGTGTCTTTGTAGACACTTTGCATATATTTGAAAATTCTCCAATTGTCAACATTCCCAATTCTCCTTCTAATATCAATATCATCAGTATAAACCCTGCCCCAAGGGAAAAGTCAATGGGGGATTTTTTATAAAAAAAGCATCTGGACTATTCTCCAAATGCTTTTCTACCATTTACTATTTTTTACATAAAACTGATTATCAATTCTTTCGCTTCATTCCAAATATCTTCTGGACATTTCTCTTTAAATTGAGCATTTTGTGTCTTAATATCTAACATTTTTGCCTGATCACATAATATTACACCTGTTGTCTGTGTTCGTTCATCTAATTTTATATGAAATGGATGATTCTTATTTGTATTTGTAATGGGGCAAACAAGTGCTAATGAACTATGTTGATTCAAAATGTCATTACTTAAAATAATTGCTGACCTTCTTCCACTCTGTTCATGACCTTGTTGGGGATTAAAATCCATAACAATTATATCGCCTTGTTTATAATTTACCACTTCTCATTCCCTACGGGATCACCTACATCAACCTCTTGTGTACTTTCGACATAAATTTCATCAATTGGTCTTTTGTAGAATGCTTCCAACCTTTCTTCTAAATTAAGGTATTTCGGCTTATTGACTTTTTCAATAATCATTTTTCCATTGTATATACTTATTCCTATAGTATCATCTTCTTTTAAATCCATCTGTGACAGTATTTCTTTTGATAATCTAATTCCTTGACTATTGCCCCATTTTCTTATAATAGTTTGCGTTGTAAATGTGTTTAATATTTCGTTCTTTTGTTTTTTCGTTATTATATTCATATTCATTATCGTTTTCCTTTTCCCCTGAGTATATACAACGGATATACCTTTATTTATAGTATATACAAAGTATATCCCATTGTCAATCTAATTATCCTTTTTTTCTCATAATATTAATATATCTCATATATCATATAATTACGATAATCCGCATAATATTCAATCTATTCTAATAGTTTTTTGTTTCCTTTCTGCTATTATCATATCATTCACCCTCTTTAAAGTATTTATTGATCAATACAATAGCACCATCAATATAACATATGCCTGATGTCATAGAAAACAAATTAATATTTATTACTCTACTTGTACTGCATTTTCTTTTATTTCATGAATCAATTTTACAATTTTAGTCTGTTTTTTGCTATCAAAAAGATTCATAAAATTCACAGGTTTATCAAAAGGAGGTTTCATGAGTTCTGTGACACTTTCCATATAGCCATTTTGTACAACATAATCAATGATTTTTTTCACAAATACAATTTGCTGTTGATTTAATGATTCATCATTAATAAACTCTGAAAATACTTTCATAGCAGCATCATAATCTAATTTTGCAATTTTACGTATCATCAATCCTAGTGGTGTTTCTCCAAATTCTCTTTTATAATCCTCTTCATTTCCTAGTTCTTTTATAAAAATATTTTGAAGTGCCTCATAATCTCCCGCTTCTAATTTTATATTATGTCTTAATTTCCAGATTGCTAAATGGTCTTTATTCTGTTCCACATAATGATTTACCTTTCGCTTATAATCTTCAAAATCATAAGCGGCTTCTAAAGTATTTCCTTCTTTTCTATCTATCACAATATCTTTCAAATTTGTTATAATTTCTATTTGTTCTGAGTCTTCATCTATTATAAATTTTATTAACTCTCTTAACATAGTTCGTATCTTTTCAAATTTTAAAATATCATTTGCCTTCCAAAGCTCATCTGTATAAATAGTATTAATAAATTCCATGTTACATTTTATTTTTGGTATAGATGACCTCTTCGCCAATTCATCTGCTATAAACAAAAGCTTTTTTTTGGCTCTTTGGATTTCTGAAGTATGTTCTATCATGGCAAGTATCATGCCATAGATTAAATTGTCAAATTGTTTTGCATATTCGTCATTATCATTCGTCGTAACAAGTGGAGCAATATTTTGTATTATATCATATTCTTCCGCTTCTCCCATACATTCAAAACTTTTTATATCTGAAAACTTTTCAACATATTTTAGTTTCATTTTTACAGAAATCAATTCTTTATTTAATTGTTGTATTTGTGATACTACTATCTGAATTAATTCATTTCTAAAAAGCTGATACTTTTCGTCTATATAGGTAACATGCTGCATATTTTTTATAATTTTTACACGCTTTTCAAATATTTTTTCAGCCAAAGTTTTTGTTTCTTTGCTTTCAATGCCCTCTTTATGCTGCCTGAAATATTCAAAATTTCCGCAATAATCAAAGATAAAAAATCTTCTTTTATCTATATATTCTCCGTCTTGTTTATCTACAAAAGTTTTATATTTGCATAATCTTGTTCCTCGACCTATCATCTGCCAGAATTTTGTTTTAGAACGAACTTTTTTAAAAAATACCAAATTAACTGCTTCCGGCACATCAATACCTGTATCCATCATATCCACAGAAATAACAATATAAGGAGGTTTATTTCCTATTTTAAATTCTTTTATAATACTTTGTGCATAAGGGTCTTCACAAGTAACTACCTTTGCAAATAGCCCTTTATAATGAGGATAAAGTTTATCAAATCTTTTTAAGATAAATTCTGCATGATTTTTATTTTGAGCAAATAGTATTGTTTTTCCAATCGTATCCCCACCATCTGTTTTAATGCCATTTGTCATTAAATCCTGTAAAACCATATCTACTGTCTTTTCATTAAAAATAAATGTATTTAATCCTTCAGGTGGTATAAATTCTGGTACTTTTCCATCATCTTCCACAAAATCATCTTCATATCTTTGTTTATCACTTTCTGATAAATCATCATAATAAATTCCTTTTTCTAAAAATTGTGTTGTCGTTTCTATGGTGTAATAAGGTACAAGAACATGGTCTTTATATACTGCGGTTTCATAATCATAGGCATAAGTAGGCACACCATTTTCCATTTCAAAAAACTCGTAAGTATTTCTATCTACATCTGTTTTTGGTGTAGCAGTCAGCCCCACTATAATAGAATCAAAATAATCAAATATAACTTTATATTTTTTGAATATGCTTCTATGTGCTTCATCAATAATAATCAAATCAAAATGTTCTGGTGTAAAAAGCCTTTTCCCTTCTGCATTTTTAGCTGTATCAATAGCATTTAACATAGTGGGATAAGTAGAAAATACAATTCTTGCATTTTTATCATCTTTGTTGGAAAGTAAATTGCAAAGGCTCATATCTGGCAGATAATTTTTAAAATCGTCTTTTGCTTGTTCTACAAGACCTTTTCTGTCCGCTAAAAACAAGATATTTGTGATATATCCTCCTCTGGAAAGTACATCAGTCAGACTGGAAGCGGTTCTTGTTTTTCCTGTACCTGTTGCCATAACTAATAAATGTTTTCTTTGTCCCTTTTCTATGTTTTCACATACCGCACGAATTGCCTCTTTTTGATAATATCTGTCTGTGATATTGTCATCTATTTTAATATCTTTTAAAGGCTTGCGTTGTTCTCTGCGATTCATCAGTTTTTGCAGATCACTTTTGGAAAATATTCCGCTGACTTTTCTTTGCGGATAGCTTAAATCATCCCAAAAATAAGTATCAAATCCATTTGTCACAAACATCATAGGTCTGCGCCCATATTGCTTTTCTAAGGCATTCGCATATAATACTGCCTGTTGTCTACCAATGTTAGGATTTTTACTGGTACGTTTCGCCTCTACAACAGCAAGAGGAAGCCCATCTCTTCCAAAAAGCACATAATCGGCATAACCTTTTTGTTCTTTGACATCATTCATATCATGGACTTCAACTTCCTCTTTAACATCTTCGTCAAAATCCCAGCCGTTTAGCATCATATCTATATCAATATAGCGCTTCCTTGTTTCAAATTCTGATAAATCTTTTGCAACAAATTTGCGTTGTTTTTTGTGCTGTTCTTTTTGTGCTGTAAATTGAGGAGATAATTGTTTAATTTGTCTTTGAAGTGCTTCAATAATACTGTCTTTTTGTTCTAAAAGACTTTTTTGTTGTTTTATTTTTTCAGTATCTACAAAATTCTTTCTAGCAGATATACTGTTTTCGTCAAATATTCTTTCTTCATAGTCATATCCATAACAATAGTCAATCCACTGAACAAATTCAAAAAGTGTTTTAAGGGCAAGTATGGCATAGCTTTTGGTGATTTTCTTTTCGGTATGTACTGCAATATTGCCCAGTTTAATAATAGCAGGCAGTTTTTGCCATGTATTTTTATCAAGAGCGTCTTTAAAACATGGCTCATGTATCAATGATTGCAAATTGTCACGATAAGGCATTTTCATAGTATTATCTGCAGAATATACCCATTTTACAGCAAGCTCTAACGCCTTGCGACAGCCTATAGCGCACATGGCAGGGGCAGTATTACAAACTTCTTCCGCCTCTACAGCAGCATCACAAAAAAGAGTGTATTGTTTGTTTTGCTTTAAAAATTCAAAATTTGGCATAATATCACCTCCTTGTCAGCCAAAATATTCCTGCATTAATGCCTTTTTTAATACTTCTAGTTTGTCAAGACTTTGTTGGATAGATGATTTTTGTTTGTTAACTTGTTCTTTAAAATTTTTAAAACAAGTTTGTATATTAATTGGTGGTATATAAATACCAATATTTTGCATTTCTTGAGCATTAATATTTGCTTGTCCAATAGCTGCTTTACACATTCCTAATAACATTTGCTTAGAAAAGTCTGTATTTAGAAAGGCAGACAAAAATTCTGGTAAAGCTTTATCATTTACACGAACTCGAATAACAAAACCTGCCAAAACCATCATTTCATCTTTATTATACACACAAGTTTTTCCAACAAGTTCCTTGCTATTTGTTCGATTAAAAAGAACATCTCCACGCTGAACAGTACATTTAGACAACTCATTTTCTGGTATGTCAATATATTTTATATTTGACAAATCAAGTTCTCCTTCATAAGTAATATTATTCATACGTAAATAAGGATATTGACCACCTTCAACAGCGGGACGACTAGAGCCATATTTTGCTTCTAATATAACATCTTTGATAGTACCTATATTCCATTGCATTTCATTTTTAGGATAAGTACCAAACATTTCAACAAATCGGGATTTGACTAATTCGTCCAGCTTTTCTAATTGTCTTTTTCGCAGAGTAATCAAGTCACCTACCTTGTCTAATATATCCGCAATTTTTTGTTGTTCTTTATTAGATGGAATAATAATACTAATTTCCTTTAACCATTTAAAATGTCTATTGTATCCTGTATTTGGAATATGAGCATGACAAAGAGCATAATACAAATATTTATAATTTACATTTTCCCTTTTTGCTTTTAATAATTTCACCCCATCTGCTCCAAGAAAACAAGGTATATTAATATATTTTATAATTCTTGTATGATCACCAAACAATATAGCTGGAATATCTAGATAAATTCCTTCTATTTCATTAGTATAACCTGCTATATATTCTTGTCCTTGGTCAAAAATAGGATACTTTCCTTCAGTTAGATAGTTTTCTTTTGGAATTTTAGTACCAAATTTGGTAACATCTTCAAAAATATCAAGAAATCTTACTTTCACAACATTCCCCCCAATTCTGTCAACCCTACTGTAATCTGTTTTTCCAATTCCTGCAATTCTGACAAGATTTCTTGTGTAGGAGGGTATTCTACAGGTACATACTCCACTTTTTTATATTTATTGATAGAAAGGTCATAATCATTTTCCACAATTTCCTCTTTTAGCACAAAAAAGGATTGTTCTGTTCTTTGTCTTTCTACTTCTTTTTCCATATTATGAAAACGCTCCAACATATCTGAAATGTCATTCTCTGCAATCTCCGTGCGTTTATCGTCCAAGCTGAAACCATCTGCTTTCATATCATAAAACCATACTTTGTCTGTTCCGCCTGCTCCTGTTTTTGTAAACACAAGCACCGCTGTAGAAACACCAGCATATGGCTTAAATACACCTGATGGCATAGATATCACTGCTGTAAGCTGATGATTTTCGACCAATTCTTTACGAATGGATTTATGTGCTTTACTGCTGCCAAATAAAACTCCATCAGGCACAATGCAAGCACAGCGTCCGCCTTTTTTCAACATGCGGATAAAAAGTGCGATAAAAAGCAATTCTGTTTTTTTGGTATTTGCAATAGTTTTTAAATCATCATTGATACTTTCAGAGTCAACCGTTCCCGCAAAAGGTGGATTAGCAAGTATTAACGTATATTTTGAACCTATATCATTTTGTTTAGAAACACTGTCTTTATAGTCAATATCAGGATTTTCTATAGAATGTAACATCATATTCATAGCAGAAATACGCAGCATTGTCTGGTCAGTATCAAATCCCGAAAACATAGTGCTTGTAAAATGTTCCCATTGTTCGCTTGTCATATCGGATTCATGATGCTGACGAATGTATTCTGCAGAGGATACTAAAAAACCTGCTGTTCCACAAGCAGGGTCACAAATATAGTCATTAGGAGAAGGTTTCACCAAATTTACCATCATTTCGCGGATATGCTTTGGTGTACGAAATTGTCCATTGTGTCCTGCTGTAGACAACTTGTCAAGCATATACTCGTACAAATCTCCTTGTATATCCAAACCTGTAATATCTGTAGTGTATAAATCCTCTAACCCTGTTACAATTTTTTGCAAAATTTGTGCTGTTGGGATCACAAACATAGCAGTTTCCATATATCTCGAAAATGCCGACTCATTTTCACCATTCAAATTTTTAATAAATGGAAACACTTTTTGACTGACAATCTCAAAAATATCTCTGGCATCTCTATTTTTAAATTTGCTCCATCTCATAGATTGCCCTTCTTCTGTTTGAGGGAATATTTTTTGTATTTTTTCGCCAGTAAGTGCTTCAAAACTCTCATTTTTTAATTCTTTTTCATCTAAAGAATGTATAAACATCATATATGTAAGCTGTTCGATGACTGTCAAAGGGTTTGTAATTCCTCCTGCCCACATATCTGTCCATACTTTATCAATTTTATTCTTTATTTCACCTGTTATCATAACATTCTCCCTATTGTTTTATAATTTCATCAAAGGCTTTTGCTTTTGTAGAATCATCTGAAAAAAGCTCATCATAACGCTTTTGTAAATTTTCTTTTGTCATAATAATTCCTCCAATATATATTTTTTAGCATACTACAAAATTCAGGTCTTTTCAATCATATCTTCCTAAATGTATAATACAATAAAAAATAGATCCATATCCTTTCTCCTAAAAAAGTAATAGGTAATTGCGAAACTCTAAATTCCATATAAATACTAACCTTTCCGAAAATTCTTTCTGCGTATCTCTTCACTTCGATTTCATAAATTCTAATAACATTCGCTTTTCAAAAAACAAAACAGTCAATGAACAGCGAAGGCAGTATTTTATAAGAAGCCCCTTGGAAGACGCTTACCCGTTAATGAACGGTTTCACAAGAAGCGGAACGGCGGATTTAGTGTCCGCTACGTCTGGAACGGAACGAAAGCGCAGCTTCGCTGGAATACTCCCTTTGCCATAGCGTCCCTTTTGATTTTCGCAATTACCTAAAAAAAGTAAGGAAGAATATCCTTACTCCTTGGTAGATAACTTAAACTAGCTACTTTTCTATGATTCTTAATGGATTTATTATCCATATTCTTTAAAATTCACTCTCGTTTTTATGCCATTCAAAATTTTTAACAACCATGCAGAACCAATACTTTTCCTTTGTTTGCCTTATCAACATGGTTCTAGCATCATGTTATTTTAGACATAAATGGCTGAAACAAATTTATAATATCTGTTCTTATAAGGAGTTCCAATACTAACAACCAAATATGCCTCATTATATAATGTTCCATTTGCCACCAAATAAAACCTATAATCTGTAACAGAAATATTTTCATATCTCTCAAATTGGTATGTAAAATCAACTTTAGTTTTGGGCTGCCCATCAAGATTTGCAACTTGCTTTATCAATAAGTTATTTACCTTTACTAAAGTCAAAGAATATCCAAGTTGTTTTACCCTTTCCTCTGTAATATATGGATATTTATTTCCTAAAATATATTCTCTTATTTCGGCTGGATGAATCTTTAAAACATCTTCAATTGTAGCTTTTTCCACAAAATGCATATATTTTGATGTATCTATCAGAACATTCTCTGGCTGTAATATATCATTTGAAACACTTATTATTGGCACTTTAATAATATCTAAAATTTGACACTCTCTGCCATTTTTATAAATCAAATCTTCTGCTCCTATTGCACCATATGATTGCAAATCTTCGGTTATTAATCTTATCCAATTACCAGACTTATAATCTATTCCAGCAACACAATATCCTGAAAATTTAGATGATTTAGTAAGTAGTAAAAAAGTAATTTCACCCATTCCGTTTCCTCCTCATATGTGTATTATTTCTGCCTCCGAAATATATTTTTTTAATCTTTCCGCCAATAAACTCCTATGACAATTTTCAGCTTTTGGCTCTGAACACAGTAATAAAACCCTATCAATTCCTGCATACTTTTTAATAAATATATTTTCAACACTACGTTTTTCGAGCAACTCATGATACTGTACGACATAATCTTCCCACGATATTTGTTGTTTTTTATAACTGTTTAGAATTTCTTTAGTTGGTGCAAATATAATATTATGTTCATATCTACAATTACATATTTTTTTCAAAAAAAATTCTAAATCTCTACCTTTTGTAAATCCTGCTAATTGTGATTGATTATTTAAACGCACATCAATTAATAATTCTACTTTATTTCTACTAATCAAGCCGAAAAATTGTTCTGCATTTTTCTGAGTAAATCCCATTGTAAAGATTTTCATCATTACCTCCTACATAACAAGAACCTTCTTAGTATCATTAATATAATATCCTATTTCAACATTTCTTTTTTTATAAGCTTCCACCAAATATTCTTCTTCACTTATTTGTTTTTCATACGTAAACAACGATAATTGCCTTCTATCAGGAAAATATTTTTGCAAAAGCTGTTCATCAAGTTGTTGTTGTGTCAAGATTTTTCCATTTAATAAAATATGCTTGGCATAAATCATTTGCATTTCAAATGCTCTTGCCACTAAAATGGCTCTATGACAATCAATTGGTTCTTTTTCCGTACACATCAATGCAATCCTATGCCCCTGGTTTAGTCCCAAAATAACATTTTTAATGCCTTTATTAAAATCTTGTGATTCTCTTACTTTTTCAAAATCCAAATAGCCTTCATCGTTATATAATTCTATATTTTGAGGTCTTGCACCGAAATACTTTCCCATAAAAGAATATTTAATATTGACAGAATTCAATTCTCTACTAATATTTTCTTTATTATATTGCTCCGCATATTTAGAATATGGTGTACTTCTGACATCGAGAAGATAGTCAATCCCATACTTATTCAATAAGCCAATAAAATAATTCATACTATATTGTGAATGTCCAATTGTAAATAATTCTCCCAAAATTTCGCCACCTTCATAATATATATTTTCACACAAATAAACCTTTAATAGAATATACTATAGAAAAACATGACAATATTATCTGTCCCTATACTTTTCTTTGGCTGTTTCAATTCAAACCGCCATTGTTTCCCCACTTCCCACTATTCCCAACTTACAATCTTGCGTTCAGTTTTCATCTACTCTTGCTGTAACTTCAAAGCCTGTTGTGATTCTTTTCCTATTTTAGTATTCTATATTGTTCATCATAATTCATCTTTAAAGTAATAGAACACCTAAGAAGTTTCTTCCTAACTTATATACTATGGGTTTTTTTCGTTTTTGTCAAGAAAGGTTTCCAATTTTCTTCTCAAACCAATTTTATTGTAAATATTTATTACTACTCTAAATTGGTATTAATTTCTGTGCATCTAAAGATTTTATATGATTTATTTTCTTCATTCTTTGACATTTGAACGCATTTTTGCTATCATATCTTTTCAAAAGATAAAAGGAGTGGACAAATGTTGTATTTTACCATAAAGATGACGCCTATATCCTCCTTCACCAGTTCTGCAAAAAACTCCTCATCGTGAAATAGAAAAAGCCAAACGCAACGATTAGATCTCTAGAAAGGGGTGACTTATATGGCAACTTGGTCTGATTATAAAATCATGTGAGAATGACAAATCCTGAAATATCGAAAGATATTGACGAAGTAGAAGCTCTTTCCCAGATTGTTGACGTAATGATTGAACAACGCCATAATCTAGATTTTTCCCAAAGAGATCTTGCGAATGAGTTACACGATAAAATAAAAACTTGTTTTATAACGAACAGCTCATTATTTGTCAAACAAATA
>CANRVK010000087.1 GCA_947643285.1 uncultured Eubacteriaceae bacterium | reverse complement strand
CTTTTGTTTTATAGGTTAATAAATCTTTTATCATTTCTGTTTTGTCTATAAAATAGTAATCTTCTTCTATAATTTCTTTAAAGTCATCAATCCCAATCGGCAATGTTTTTGGAATCATGTTTGCACCTTCTTTCTATCTTTCTATGTGTTTGACGTTAGAAATTTTGTTTTCATGAAAAAATAAATTTTTTATTAAAGTTATTTTTGTTCTATGGAAATAGTTTTTTCTTTTATTATAAACAACTTTGACTTCTATGACAACTTTTCTTTATTATTTCGTTATTGGACTTATATATAAAAACAGAGAGCATTATGCCCTCTGCTTTCTGTCCATGAATTTACAAAATATAACTGCTATGATAGTACTCAATGCGGTAGCCATTATAGCTGGTGCAACGATAGCGGCAGGATTTACGCTGCCATATTGACTACGGTAGGCTATCATATTGACAGGAATTAATTGTAAAGAAGAGATATTGATAATTAAAAACGTACACATTTCATTAGAAGCGATTCCGGTTATCTTTCCGCCATGCCGTTCCTTGTCTATTTTAGACAGTTCTTCCATTGCTTTTAATCCAGCAGGTGTAGCAGCCCACCCTAAACCGAGAACATTAGCAATAATATTTGTCGCAATATATTCTTTGGCAGGATGATTTTTAGGAATTTTAGGAAATAGAAAATGGATAAATGGTTCAATCCTTTTTGTAAGAGAATCTATTAATCCTGAAGATCGAGCCACTTCCATTATTCCTGTCCATAAAGACATCACTCCCAACATGGTAATACAAAGTGTGACAGATTCCTTCGCTGAATCCAGTGCAGCATTTGTCAGTTCTGGCATTTTGCCATTCACAGCACCAAAAAGAATACCGATGACAATCATAGCTCCCCAAATATAATTTAACATAATCTTCCTCATAAAAATTATCTTATTAAAAAATATGTATAATTTTTAGATTTATGTTATGAACTACTACGACTTAAAGAAGTTATAGCTTTTAAGAAACATGTTCCAACGTCCTTATTTAAGAAGTTTGATTTTTAAGTTTCCACTTAAACAACATACCTTTAAGCAATCCTTATTCTTATCGGTGTGTCCACTTCGCCTCTACAATATAGAGCCTTTAGCCTTACAACATTACTTTCCCTTAAGATATTCAATGCTCCGTTTACATCCACATTCAAACACTTTCCTCTCCTTGTCAGATAAACACCCCGTTTACTTTTTTAACCTCACTTTTTCAATCTCTCTTAAAGACATTCCAGTACAGCTTGCTATTTGAAAATCACTGAATCCCGCGTGTATCATTTTTGAAACAATTCTTTCCCTCTCTTTTTCTATTCCCTCTTTTTCTCCTTTTTTCATTCCTTCCTGCCAGAGTTCTTCCTGTTCTATTTTCCTTACAAATTCTTTTTCATATGCGAGAGTAAACAAAGAAGGAATATCAGCAGCATGTTCTGTCAAAAATTCTGTTAAAATCCCTCTTTGCAAACTACATGTAATAGCCTCCTCTATCGCCTTTCCCATATCTTTTTCCATTTCATACAGTTCTAATAATATATGCTGAAACTGACTATATTCCTGTAAAGTACTTTTCTTCTGTAATATTTCAGAATTTCTATTATAACGAATATCGATCACTCGAACCAACAATTCAAATGGAGTCACTTCTTTTTTTAACGAAAATGCATCCGACAATTTTAATGTTACTTCCTCAGCTCGTTTTTGCCCATCATATAAAGGCTCTTCTCCGTCATATAAAACAATACATTCTGGAACAGGAAGCGGGAAACGATAATAAGTATAAAGATGCTTTAATTCTAAAATGCGTTCATAAACCCTTGTCACATATAAAAGAAAACGCAGCGGCAATGTTTCAGAGATTCTCCAAGACTCTTCCATCACCAAAATACAGCGATTCTCTATGAGAAAAACGAGGTCATTCGTTTTAAAAATCCCTTTTTCGTCAGAAGATATAATTTGAATTTCCTCTGAATCCACCCTATCTGTTTTATAGAATAATTGATACAATTCTAACATTTTTTCTTTAGAAGAAAAAATACTGTGGAACAAGCTTTCCTGATTATTTTTTTGACACATATTTTATTTCCTCTCTTTCGTTTTTTCTATTTCTAAAGTTAACCTTTGTCAGTTGATTTTAGTATACCATCTACATCATTAAATTCATAGTAGAAATATAAAAATATTTAATATGATAAATTTAATAAAAAAGTTATATATTATCACAATAAAATATGCTATCATCAGAAAGAAACGATAAAACTGTTTCAAATATAAAAAAAACAGGAGGATTAACTATGTATTTAATTCCAAAACCAAAACAGATAGAAAAAAAAGAAGGAGCATTTTTTATATCTTATCAAAGTTATCTCTGTATAGATCAAAGCTGCTCTGCTAAAATTGCCAGACAAACACTTCTTTTTCACGAAAATCTAAAAAAGATAATAGGCTACGATTTAGAAATCACAAGAGGAAATGTAAAACAAGGAGATATTGTATTTATTCAAGATAATAAAAAAAGTCCAGAAAGTTATCAAATAGAAATAACAAAAGAAAACGTAGTGATTATTGGAAGTGAGAGTGGTTTATGGTATGGAATGCAGACATTACTTCAGATCGTACAACAAGAAGGTGGAAAACTTCCCTGTATTCAAATACAAGATGAACCAGAAATAGCCAACAGAGGATATTATTTTGATGTGACCAGAGGAAGAATACCAACTTTAAACTGGCTAAAGACCTTAGCAGACCGTCTGTCTTACTATAAAATAAACCAGCTTCAGTTATATGTAGAACACACTTATTTATTCCGAAATATTTCTGAATTATGGAGAGATGATACACCTCTTACAGCAGCAGAAATTATAGAATTAGATTCCTACTGCGCAGAACGAGGAATACAATTAGTGCCTTCTTTAGCAACCTTTGGGCATATGTTTAAACTCCTTTCCAGCAAAAAATATACTCATCTGTGCGAATTAGAAGATTCGGATAAAGCCCCTTTCTGCTTAAGATCACGTATGCATCACCATACCATAGATGCATCTAATCCAGAAAGTTTAGAATTAATAAAAAGTATGATTTCAGAATATATGGGGCTGTTTCAAAGTAATTTATTTAATATCTGTGCCGATGAAACATTTGATCTAGGCAAAGGAAGATCAAAAGAAGCAGCACAGAAATATGGAAAAAACCACTTATATATTCATTATGTAAAAGAATTATGCGAATTTTTAGTACAAAATGGAAAGCAGCCAATGTTTTGGGGAGATGTGATTTTAGAATTTCCAGAATTAATTCAAGAACTTCCAAAAGAAACCATTTGCTTGAATTGGGGCTATATGTGGAATGAAGGAGAAGAGAGAATACGCAAAATGCATGAAGTAGGAGCAGCCCAATATTGTTGTCCGGGAGTTTGCGCATGGAATATGTTTGTGAACTTAAACTGGTGTGCTTATCAAAATAATAAAAGAATGTGTTCTTATGCTAAAAAATATGGAGCAATCGGCGTGCTGAATACAGATTGGGGTGATTTTTTACATATCAATCACCCAGAATTTAGCAGACCGGGACTCATTTATGGAGCAGCATTTTCATGGAATAATAGCGATATTCCAGAATATGAAGAGATAAATAAATGGATTTCTAAATTAGAATATCACGATAACAAAGAGAAATTTTTGGATATCGTCGCTGGAATAGAAAAAAATTTGGGCTTCACATGGGAACATGCCTGCAGATATAGAGAAATATTAGATGATATAAAAGAATATATACAAGAAAACAAAAAAAACATATCAGAAAACTTAAATGCCATGAACAATATTGATAAGAAAAATGAAAATCTGCAGGACATTCAATTACAGATGTATGAATATTTAAAAGAGATAGATAGCGACAGAAAATCTGAGATTTACCCTTATATTATATCCATAGATGGAATGATAATATTTAATAAAATAGGAAAATTTGTGATGACAAAAGATTTCGGAATGACATTTGAGATCATGCCAGATAATAAGGAATTAGCACAAGAATTAGAAAATTGGTTTTATCATTATAAAAAAGTATATAGAACTGTGAGCAAAGAAAGCGATTTATGGTTGTTACAGGATATGATATGCTTTTATGGAAATTATTTAAGAGATTGGTGTACTAGATAAAGAGCAAGAAAAAGTAAAAGAAATAAAATTATTTTAAATATGTTTTGATAAAGGTTTGTCAAGGGTTCGCTTGTGGGAATGACTATTCCAACGAAACCGCGCTCCCGCTCCGTTCCAGACGTAGCGGACACTAAATTCGCAGCCCCGCTTCTCGCGGAACTGCTCATTAAGTGCCAACGTCTTCCAAGGGGTTTCTTTCGGAATAGTCATTCCCACAAGCTAGTTTGTAGTATAAACCAGTTTATTATTTTTCTGTAGGGATATTTTAACTTTTTTAGTAGGAAGGGAAAATTTTTCTCTTCTTTTCTTAAATTCTTAAATGGTTCTTTTAGTCCAAGAAAAGAAGGAGACATTATAATGAACAAAAAAATAGCGAGATTTGTTATTGCTATACTTTGTTATAGCGTAGCGATTGCAGGAGTGTTCTATTTTATTGGATATAAGGTCGCTTATGACCGCATAGAAAATTCTGCGCCTACACTCATTCCGCAGACATTCTATGCCACGATTTCTGACATTCAGGATAATACACTCACTGTAAAGGGCATGGAAATAAACGATATTAATTTTAGAGGAGAATTTCGTTTTTCTGTTACAGAAGAAACAAAAATTATATGGCGATATACGGATATTTTAATAGAGGATTTGGATATTGGCGATCATATTTCCATCACCTTTACAGGAGAGATTTTTGAAACATACCCACAACAGATACAACAGGTTGAGATTATTCAATTATTAAACGATGAAAAGTGAATTTTAGATTAGCAACATGAGGTTGATAAGGGATATAAATCATATAAGACATATAAACAATAGGATATTATAATGATATTAAATAAAAGAACAAGTTTTATTAAAGGTATAAAGATATAGTTATACCATAGGGAAGAATATAAACAAAGTTTTTTATGGAGGAGTTATTCAATGGATAATAAAAAATGGTGGAAAAGTTTAAAACCTTTTCGCCTTGATTCAAACTGGACAGTAAAGTGGAACAAATTAAAAGATATTGAACCCGATAATATAGAACACGAAGACGAAGCATGGCTATATACTTTTGTTGAAGACATGACCTATCTTGTAAGGGAAGATACATACAAAGAGAACAAAAAAATCATAACACATACACTTGCTATTGACTTAGGCTGGTATCCTGACGGTGATATGAAAGGAAATTATCGTCTAATTGCGATTTTAGATAATGATTGGAGTAACCCAATCCTTGAACTAAAAACAAGAAGTACACAAGAAGTTGCAGATACTATAGAACAATGGGTATTTGAAACATTTACATCTACGTTTTGGGGACAAGTAAGACGAGGAAAATATTCTCAAACACTATCCGAAAAGTAATCATATTAATTTTAACTCGACTTTCTGTCTTCACTACTGTTTTATTGTAGAATGAACATCTAATTATTTCACAGAAACCAAATAGAACCATCACACTTCACAAACTAACCCACTTTAAAAACTAGCATAAGCAAGAAATGATTCCAAAAGAAGCCCCTTGGAAGACGTTGGTACTTAATGAGCAACTCCGCAAGAAGCGGAGCTGCGAATTTAGTACCGCTACGTCTGGAACGGAGCGAGAGCGCGGCTTCGTTGGAACATTTCTTGCTTATGCGAACCCCTTTGATTAAAAACACTATCCTATTTCTTTTTTTTAGACCCTTCTTTTTTATTCGGAATCTCCTCTGTTTCTATTTCAGCCTCTTTATAATACTTTGATTCAAACTCCTCCCATGATTTGGAAAATTCATGATTCTGAAAAGCTTCTTTTAAACCTGTAATCTGTTTTAAACGAATCACTTCATCTAAATCCATTCCTAATTTTTTACAGATATCATCATCTGTCCATCCGCTTTTTGTTAAATCTAATATGATATCAGACATAGCCTCTATTTCATGTGTTCCTCTGGCTCGATTATGTCGAATAGTAGAACCCATGCGTTCAGAAAGAGGTTTATTAATTGTAGTTACAGGCAGATATCCATAAACACGCTTACTGATATCCTTTTCTCTTTCTTCTACTAATCTTCTATGAAATCCATCTACGATTTCTCTTATATCTTCGTCTAATTTATAAGAAACAATCGGTTGTGTATAACCGTCTAATTTAATAGAAGTATATAATAGTTTCATTTCTGGATTCGCCACTACATTAGGATTATATTCATTAGCATGGAGATTTTCTGCCTTTACCCATAAAACACAATCCACAGGTTCTTCACGGAAAGGGCTGATATTATGTAATTCTTCTCTAATTTTATTTAAAACTTCTATTTTCTCTTCTAAGGGTAATTCCTCTATTTTCTGTTTTAATTGAGAAAGTAGTTTATCAATCATATGGTTCAACCTCTCTTCTTAAAAAGATATAGTTTTTTGTCCGTCTTGTTATATGGAATTTATACTGGCTTAATAGATTATAAATACCAGTATCACAAGTTGCAGTGATGATGGGCAATTTATAATTTTCCAGTTGTTCCAGTTTATATTTCAAAAGAATATTAGAATATTCTATATCATCAGTATAAAAATCGGTTTTAAAGTTTATCTCTGATTTTTTTATCGTATAAGAACTAAAGGCAAGGACATTTTTTTTATTATCTAAACAAAGACACCATATCATCTTATCGTCGTTATATAGATAGGGTAATTTTTTCTGATAGTTCTTTTCTGCAAAAAATTGTCCCATAAGACTATAAAATTCTTGGCGGTTGTAATCCCCTTCAAATTTTCGTATGGTGACAGGAGGAGTTTTGGGCATTTGCTGTAACTGCTCAGCAATCGTTTTTAAATCTTTATCTGTAGTATCATCACCATAGATGAGATTTTTATATTTCGCTTTTAACTCAAAAAGTCTTTGGGTATCTGTTTTAGTCTGAGAAAAGGATAAGCGTTTCATCCAGAAATCATTGCGTTCAATCGCTCGGGCTATTCTTCGCCAAGAAGCTACTTTTCGAGCATTTTCTAGCTGATAGTTTTCTTCCTCTTTGATGTCTTGAATTCTAATATTCTGCTTTTCATACCATCGAAAGAAAGTTTTAATCTTTTTATAATAATGATCTCTTAATTCGGGCGCATATAAACCGATGCTTTCTAATAAAAATACAGTATATTGCTGCCAAGAGATATTATCAGGTTTATTAGAGTGTAAGTTTCCTAAAAGTGACGTTCGACAATAAATATTTCCAAAATTAACACCTGCTACTCGATTTAATACCTTTTCCCATGTTTCTGGTTCTAATGCCCGAAACTGATTCAGCCCATTTTTTTGATCATCTCCAAAAGGCTGACAGAGCCGCTGTTCATGGATAGACAGCCCATTTTTATACATCAGTTCATAGATATAGTTAAATTTTAAATTGAGCTTTGAAACAGCAACCCAGTCATCTTCTGTTTTCCAGTCATATAGAGGAAAACAATGATAGACCGACAGTTTTTCTGTATGTAAATGTGCCTTAGTAGTCCATGAATAGGTTTTAAATTTTTCTTTTTCTTTTGAGATAATGGTTCTAAAACGGTTTAAAGATTCATTCGCTCTTATGGCTATACCTACAGCAGTTAAACCACCCTTTCGCTGCTGAAACCATTTAGAAAAATAGAGGATAAAATCTTCAAATTCCATACCAGCTTCAAACCAATTCCAAGGATTAGATGTTTCTGTGATAATTTTGACTTTTTTATCTGTAGAATGATAATTAGGGAGCTGCCGTACCCATTTTTTTCTGTCATTTTTATCCCAGCAGATCCATTTGGGCTGAAGAATAGAAACAGCATTTCTTAAAGAAAGCGGAAGTGCTATCCAATACCAACAATCTAATACATCTTTTACATCTTCTATTAATTCTAAAATATGATTTATAGTGGCTTTATATTGTGCTTCTAAATCAATAAATAGGACAGAAAATTTTTTTTGATGTTTTCTGGCAGCTTGTGCTGCTAACTGTAACATAATAGAGCTGTCTTTTCCCCCGCTTACAGAAAAATAGTAGTCATCAAATTCTGTAAAGATAATATCAAAACGTTCCATGGCAGCTTCATATACATTTTTGTCGTTATATATCTTTGGCATCTATAATATCTCCTCTAGATCACTACATTGATGTAGCGTTAATGCTTTTTGTTTGCTGATATCATCTAATTGTAAATATTGTAATAAAGAGCTTTTTTGATTGCTGTCAAGAGTAGCTCGAAATAAATCCAATAAATTTTGTTTTTTATATAAACTTTTTATAATCTGCTTATCAATAGAATAGTCAGCGCAGATGTTAATAAATTCTGTTTCTTTTTTCTGACCTATCCGATAAATTCTATCTTCGCTTTGCAGTTTGGTAGAGTAATTATAGTCATTATTATAATAAATGACATTACTGCAAAACTGTAAGTTATGACCAAAAGCAGTACAATACTTACTTGTGATCATATAATTTATGGAGCGGTCAGAAGCAAATCGGGCTAAACTTTCTTCTCTCTTTTTAGAAGAAAGGCTGCCATCACATTTTACTGCGCAATTTTGATATTTAGAATTGAGAATATCATAAATCTGTTGTACCTCATCTTTATATTTGCAATATATAATAGTTTTTTTATTTTCTAAAATATCAAGTAATAGTTTTATTCTGGGATTATCAAGTGGATTTATAAAAAATGGTTTTCTTATAATATGGTCTTTTTCCTCTGTGACATAATAACCGCTTGTGACATCTTGAAGAGCGATTAATAAGCGATAAATGCTCTCTGGTCTGAGTTCATTTAATGACATGAGAAAATGATTCGCGACTTCATAATAATGTTCATATTGTTCCTTTTTTAATAAAAAGTATAGAATATATTGTTTCTTTTGAGGCAGATGAAGAACCTCGTCTTTTTTTATCTGATAAGTATAGGGTTGTATCCTTTTTACTAAATAGTCAATATTCAGACAATTATGTATATTTCCATATAAGTCAAATTCTAAATGATTTGCTGCAAATTCATAATAACCTCTATATCCTAAAATCCGCCAATCTAGTATATAAAATTGGGAAAATAAATCTGCTTCATTTTTACTGATAGGCGTGCCATTTAAAATCAATTTGTATTTACAGTTTAAAGAGAGGCGAATGATATTTATGGTACGGCGTGCCGAAATATTTTTGCATAATAGACTTTCATCTACAACAAAAAAACAATTATATTTTTTGGTGATATCATTCAGATAGAATAGTGTTTGAGTGCTGTTTGATAGGGTTTCTATTCCACATATGACAATATAGGATAAAAATTCTAAATCTATATGCTTTTTTAATTCTTCTTTAGTATTGGTTTTTGCGGAACAAGGACAGAGCCATATCACCTTATTTACTTTTTTGCGCTCTAAACGAAGCCTTATTAATTCTAGAGCGGTAATCGTTTTGCCTGTCCCCTGCTCCATAAATAAAGCTCCTACTTTTACTTTTTTTAGCTTTTCTACAGCCTGTTTTTGATATGGATATAACTGATTTTTTAAATACATAATTTTCCTCGCATTTTTCTTATGTCTAGTTACTTTTTCCTATAGTTGTAAAGAAAGGAAAAATATTCCAAAAATGGATAAATTTTCCTCATAATATATTAATTATAGCAGTCATCTTTGAAATGTCAAATTTGTTATTTGATAAATTTAGATTTTTTTTAAAATGTTTCAAAGCACGATAATATTTTTAAATCTACTATTTGTAATGAGATTTTTTTTTCTAAAATAATGAGAGATAAGTTTTCTTGATTATAAATTGAGAAAAAGGCAGAAAAAGTTTTTATATCTTATTTCTGTTAGTCAAAAGAAAAAGACAGAAAATATCTGATATAAAACCGAGTATCTAAAATAGAATAAAATAAGAACATATATAGATTGATAAAGATAAATTTTAGAATAAATAAAGATAAAATATAAAAATAATACTAAATAAATCAAAATTATTTAATTTTTTTATAGATATAATTTGAAATATAAAGAATAATATTGAATTAATAAAAAATAATAGAATTATAAGTAAAAAAACAGATTATAAAATAAAGTAAAAAAAATGTGATACTTATAACCGTACTTAGGTATCACGTGCTCAAAAAGCAAGTTTTCGATATATTTTATATTTTCTGATTTGAAAAACCATAGAGAGAGATCACTTTAAACCTTAACAGATAACAAATAACTAATAACAAAAGAACATTAACCTGCTTTAACCTTTACGAAAGGAGGGAAAAAATATATCCGGAATGAAAAAATATAATTTATAAATCAATTTCAAAAGTTTTAGTCTGATTGCAAGTGTCTAGTTCTAATTGTAACTGCATGATTTCTTCTGAAATTTTTTGATAGTCTTCCTTTACATCTTCTAAATCATAATTGAGATAGATATATTCAATGATATTAGTATGGCTGTAATAATCAGTTTTTCTGAATTTAGGAAGGCGCTTGCGCATAATATCCAATGTTTCTTTTCTGCGGTTTAATTGAGCCATTTTCACTAGAGCCTCATCTATCGTAATTTGAAAGTTAGGCAAAATAGTGGTAACATTAAATATATTAATATGATGTTTTATTTTACGAATGGTATCATCTAATTCTTTTAATCTAGCTGCAGTAGCTTTATAGTCATAATCAGGCTTTTGTAATGTTTCATTTTCAGCGAGAGTATATTCTTTTGCAGCTTCTTCCATAGAGAGAAGAAATGTCTTTTCATCTTCTAAAGAACGTAATAGTTTATTCGCACTTGCGGATGTTATTGTTTTCATCATATTGCCTCCTAAATTTACTGAATTTTGAGAAAAAAATTTATAAATTTTATGATTGGTTTCGTTCTTGTTTACAATATTGATTTTAGAATAGCAAATATGGTAAAAAAAGTCAATCAAGAATTTCTATATATTTAGTATGAGATTGTTATTTTATAGGGATAAGTTTATTTTTGTAAATTTAAGAGTGTATATAAAGAATCAAGAAGAATAGGAAACATTTTGATGAAAGGTTCGCACAGGGAGGGAGGTCTATTCCAACGAAGCCGCGCTCTCGC
>CANRVK010000086.1 GCA_947643285.1 uncultured Eubacteriaceae bacterium | reverse complement strand
CTATGAGGTTATGAGCAAGTAGCGAAGCGGATTGCGAATATCCGATTTGACTGAAATATGGGATTGTTGCATTACATTATGCTGGATATACTCAATCGGATGGATTTGAGGATTGTAATGAAGTGGCTGCATGGTTAGATGAAAAAGGAGAAAAGGTCGTTGGTTGCTGCTTTTATACAGAACAGGATTTAGAACATATCTTACATGAGGATACTACTCTACTTTATATTTCCTTTGGCAATTATTTTGAAAAGCTAACCGCTGAAGAAGTCGGACAGATAATCGTGGATGAGTTAAAAACGAATGGATTTTGTATTCAGTGGGACAAAACTGCTGAAACAAAGATTGCAATTAAAAACTTCAAATGGGATAAATATTATACTGACAGCGAATAAGTGATAGATATATTTCAGTTTGCAGAATTGCTAGGTGGGTGTAGATTCAGTAATTGTATATAAAAATATGCATTATATTTGAAGTTTTATATAATGAGAACATTTTTCTGGAAAGGGAATTAAGGTATCTTGAAGCAGATGATCGCTAGTGATAAAATTGGAATGATAATTTAATAAGGAGAAGCAGATGACAAAGTATAGTTTTGAAGAAATAAAAAAATTTTTACAAATAAGTATAGAAGAAGGAATGGAAGCAGAACTTAGAATTTATTTATATGGAAAGGAATATATGATTATTATTTATGATGACCATTGTTCTTTTCAAAGGTGTGGTTATAAAGATGGAAGTGGGGAGCAAAATTATAATACGCTTGATCAATTATATTCGGCAAAACAAGTAGATAATATTGTGCTTGCAAAAGACTGGAACAGTATAGATGAACTTGAATGTATAGAGTTTGATATGCTTAATTTATGGTAAACTAATAAATTAAGCATATCAAACAAATATCTAGGATAGACAGATGTTCTATTGCTTTTTTTGAAAAAATGGGATATGAATTGATAAAAGAAATACAATCTATTTTGGAGATAAATATCTGTGGAGAGTATGAAAAATGGACAAGTGCAGAAGAGATAGAGAAAAATAATAGAAGAAATAGAAAGATATGGGAATGTTATAAAAATTAGGAAGGGAAGAGATGAAAAAGAAGAGATGGAACAGAGTGAAAAAGAAATAGGTATAAAAGATAGAAATAAAGATTATAATGACATAGAAGAAATTATAATAGAAGGAGAAGAAGAATTATTAAATAGTTCTTTACATTCTAAAAGTGTATATCCTATGAAACAATTAAAAATAGATAAAACTTTTTATACTATATTTGAATTAAAAAGAAAATTCGATAAACAACCACCTATCATTATTTTAGATAGTGATTTTCAAAGGAAAGATGTATGGAAAATACAACAAAAAAGAGAATTGATAGAGAGTGTTTTAATGGGATTGCCTTTGCCTATTTTTTATTTTAATGAGGATAAAAAGGGGAGATTAGTCGTTATAGATGGAAGACAAAGGTTGACAGCATTATTTGAATATATAGGTAACAAGTTTGAATTAAAAAATTTGAAAATTATGAGTCAATATAATGGAAAAAAGTTCCAAGATTTAGATCCTATTATGAAAACAAAAATAGAAGATTATCAAATTTTCTCCTATATCATTCAGCCTCCTACTCCAGATACAGTAAAATTTGATATTTTTGATCGAGTGAATCGGGGAGGTACACAACTTAATAAACAAGAGATAAGAAATGCCTTATACCAAGGAAATGCTACTCGTGTATTAGAAAGACTAAGTAAAACAGAAAGTTTTGAAAATGTTACAGAAAAAGTATTTAAAAGAGATACAAGAATGAAAGATAAATATATTATTTCTAGATTTATTGCTTATTATCTTTATTTTAATAACAAATTAAAGATAACAATAAAAGAAAAGGAAGAAAACTATCATTATCAAGGAGATATTGATGAACTATTAGGCATTACAATGGAATATTTAAATAAGATAGAAAAAGAAGAATTACTAGAAATAGAAGAAACAATAATAAGATCTTTTGAACAATCTATATTTTATTTAGGAATAAATGCTTTTCGCTTAGTAGAAATGAAAGGGGAAAGAGTAATAAAGCGTTATCCCATTAATATTAATATATTTGAAATAGTTTCTTATGGAATGACAAAATTGCCTTATCAAGAAGAAAGATTAAGAGAAAAAATAAAAATTTCTATTCAGAATTTGAAGGAAAGTTCAGAATTTCAAAAAACACTTCGTACAAGCCGTGATAATATTTCTAATGTAGAAAAGAGATATTATATGATGATGGAGATAGTAGAGGAGGTTAATCTGTTATATTAATCGTAGACAGAATTTAAGATTTCATTTATACATCTCAATATAAAACGCTTTAAAATGGAGGAAAAGATGATAGATAAATTAAAAATGGTCTGTTTAAAGAGTATAGATATTTTGGAAATGGAATGTAATAATCTCAATATAATTGTTGGAACAAATTCTTCAGGAAAATCTACTATTTTACAGGGGATACTTCTTATTTCTCAGAATATAAATAGGAAACAGGGATTGAATGGAGAAATGGTTTCTTTGGGAGAGTTTCGAGATATCAAAAATTTTAATAAAGATAATACAGACATCACCATTACTTTAAATGATGAAAAAGAAAATCAAATTTCTATTAGTTTTCAAGAATTTGAAAAAATTCCAAAGATTTCTATAATAGGGGAAGGCGTAGAGGAATTCAGTAAAATTATTGATTATCAGACTGGAAAATTACAATTTTTGTCTTGTAATCGAATTGGAAGTCAGGATATTTATCAAAAAAATTTTTCTACGATTGATGGAATTGGAAAAAATGGAGAATATGCTTTATATTATCTTTTACAACATAAAAAAGATGTATTAGAACCTAATTTAATTAAAGATTTTACACAAGATACATTAGAAACGCAAGTAAACTATTGGATGGATTATATTATACATGCAAAAGTGGTAGTAGAAGATATTAGAAATACTGATATTTTAAAAGCAGCTTATAGTTTAATAGATGGGAAAAATTTAAGACCTAAAAATATAGGAGCTGGGGTGAGCTATATTGCTAGTATTATTATTATGTGTCTATCTTCAAAAAAAGGAGATATTTTATTAATTGAAAATCCAGAAATTCATTTGCATCCTTTAGCACAATCTAGAATATGCGAATTTTTGTATTTTGTTGCAATTTCTGAAAGACAAATTTTTGTAGAAACACATAGTGACCATATTTTTAATGGAATTAGGGCTGGAATAGCAACAAAAAAAATGAATAGAGATTATATTAATGTGAATTTTTTTGCATTGAATAAAAAGAATTGTACAGAAAACACGAAAATTGAATTCGGAGAAAGAGGAAGAGTATTAAATCAACAAGAAGGTTTATTTGATCAGTTTGATATAGATTTAAATCGAATGTTAGGGTTATAAGGGAGAGAAAATGGATATTATATTGAATAATTACTCTTTAGATGGTCAATATCATTCGGTGGATGAATTTATGGACAACTTATCAAATGATATTTTGCCAATATTAAAAAGTGCAAAGGAACATGGTGGAATAATAAATAAAAATATGGAATTTTTTCGGGCTAATATTACAAAAGAAAAATGTCTTAATGATTTATTACATATAAAAACTGGTTCTATTAACTATACAGAACTCACATTGTTGAAAAGATATTTAGTAGAGATGATAGATGAGCCATATTGGGAAGAAAATATGATGACAGATAGTAAGGCAGAATATAGTTGTGATTATACAAAAGATATTCCAAATTGCTTTACAGAAACATATGAAAGAAAAGGAGTGTTGTTATCTTTTGCACATGAGAAATTTTTAATAGAATCTCTTTCCATTTTAAAAAATAAAAATCGCTTTTTTATAGATAATTGTACTAATTATGAGAATTTCTGCAAAGTATTATTTAATAAACGTAAAATAGGTTTTGCAGATTTATTATTAGGCTATCATTACGAAAGAAAAATCGAATTTTATAAAAAAGATGATATGAATGAATTATATGAAAAGGGAACTTTGACGAAGGAAGATGTAATAAATATTGTGAATGATTTAAAACGGATGATTTCTAATATCAC
Organism: uncultured Eubacteriaceae bacterium; assembly: GCA_947643285.1. Lineage (GTDB taxonomy): Bacteria > Bacillota > Clostridia > Lachnospirales > Lachnospiraceae > MGBC136627. The sequence goes on along the minus strand of CANRVK010000086.1, from coordinate 7,134 downwards.
AAATCATATAAGTTCTAGATTATCCAAAAATTTTACTTATAAAAAAGAAAGCTATTATGAATTTAGAACATCTATCAGTGATGGAAGAGAATTGAGAATATATTATATTCAAATAGAACAGACGATAGTTTTTTTATTTCCTTATATAAAGAAACAACAAGAGATTCCATATGTTATATTAAATAAAATAGCAGAGGTAACAAAACAATATAAGATAGATAAAAAAATAAAATAAATTTATAAGTCGGAATTTATAAATTCTTAAATTCTTCCAAAGAGGAATGATAAATTGTACAGAAATGAGGAGAATCATGAAATCTTTAGTAATAGCAGAAAAACCATCGGTTGCTCGTGATATCGCACGAGTTTTAAAATGTAATAAAAATATCAATGGTGCGATAGAGGGCAGTCAATATATTGTGACATGGGGGCTTGGACATCTCATCACATTAGCAGATCCAGAAGATTATAATAAAAAATATAAGGACTGGAATATGGAAGATTTGCCGATGATGCCAGAGAAATTTAAGTTAGAAATTATCAAACAGACGGCAAAACAATTTCAAGCAGTGAAGGAGCAAATCCATAGAAAAGAAGTGAATCAAATTATTATCGCCACAGATGCAGGAAGAGAGGGAGAGCTGGTGGCGAGATTGATTTTAGAAAAGGCAGGAAACCATAAACCTTTGAAGCGGCTTTGGATTTCTTCTGTTACAGATAAAGCGATAAGGGAAGGCTTTATGAATTTAAAAGATGGAGCAGAATATCAAAATCTATATGATGCGGCGATGTGCAGGGCAGAGGCTGACTGGCTGGTTGGAATTAATGCTACGAGAGCGTTGACTTGCAAATATAATGCACAGCTTTCTTGTGGGCGTGTTCAGACTCCTACTTTGGCGATTATAGCGAAAAGAGAGGAAGAAATCCAAAATTTTGTGCCAAAACCTTATTATGGTCTAAATGCTAAAATAGAAAATATCTTATTTACTTGGCAGGATAGAAAAACCAAAAATGTCAGAACTTTTCAAAAGGATCAGATTCTCTCTTTATTAAAAAATTTAAAAGGGAAATCGGCTGTGATCGTGAGCATAAAAAAGACACCTAAAAAATCATATGCCCCTCTTTTATATGATTTAACGGAATTACAGAGAGAGGCAAATAAGAGATTTAATTTCTCTGCAAAAGAAACTTTAAATTTGATGCAGCGTCTTTATGAAAATCATAAAGTTTTAACTTATCCTAGAACAGATTCAAGGTATTTGACTTCTGATATTGTGCCGACCATAAAAGAGCGTTTAAAGGCATGTGGAGTTGGACCATATCAGAAATTAGCGGGGAAATTAGTTACACAGCCAATAAAAGAAAGTTCTTCTTATGTCAACAATCAAAAGGTATCCGATCATCATGCGATTATTCCGACAGAACAATATGTACAATTAGGTCATATGACGGCAGAAGAGAAAAAGATATATGATTTAGTGGTACGCCGTTTTTTCGCGGTGCTCTATCCTCCCTATGAATATGAAGAAACAAAAGTGACCATTGAGATAGAAAAAGAGATATTCATTGCGACAGGAAGAACAGTAAAAAATTTAGGCTGGAAGGCGGTTTATGAAAAAGAAGAGCGAGAAGAGGAAGAAACCGAAGAAATTCAAGAACTTCCAGAATGGAAAGAACAGGAAGTATTAAAGCCGATAGAACTCCTCTTAACAGAAGGAAAAACAACGCCACCAGCACATTTTAATGAAGCTACGCTATTATCCGCGATGGAAAATCCAACTGCATATATGGAAACAAAAGATAAGACAATGGAAAAAACATTAGATGAAACCGGAGGCTTAGGGACAGTAGCGACTAGAGCGGATATCATAGAAAAACTTTTTTCCAGTTTTTTGTTAGAAAAGAGAGGAAAAGATATTTATCTCACTTCTAAAGCAAAACAGCTTTTAGAATTAGTGCCGCAAGATTTGAGAAAGCCAGAATTAACAGCGGACTGGGAGATGAAATTGTCAAAGATTGCGAGAGGAAATCTGAAAAGAACTATATTTATGAAGGATATTCGAGGATATGCGAATCAGTTGATAGAAGAGATAAAGACGGGAGAAGGACAATTCAGACATGATAATTTAACCAATACAAAATGTCCTGTCTGTGGAAAACGCATGTTGATGGTAAAGGGGAAAAATAGTGAAATGCTAGTCTGCCAAGACAGAGCTTGTGCTCACAGAGAGGTAGTTTCCCGCACTTCTAATGCTAGATGTCCTGTCTGCCATAAAAAATTAGAATTGCGTGGAAAAGAAGAAAGCCAAATCTTTGTATGCAGTTGTGGGTATAAAGAAAAATTACAGGCATTTAAAGAGAGAAGAAAAAAAGAAGGAGCAGGTATATCTAAAAAAGATATACAAAATTATTTAAAAAAACAGGAGAAAGAGGCGAAACAGCCTGTGAATCAAGCATTTGCAGAAGCACTTGCAAAGCTGAATTTACAGGGAAATGATTTGCAAAAGGAATAATCCATGTGGGAACAGATAAAAAGAGATGTGAAAAATCATTGGCTTTCTTTTGTACTGCTTCTCGGAGCGATGGCAATATCACAATATTTTTTTCATTCTGTCTGTATGTTCCAAATACTCTTTGGAATCCCATGCGCAGCTTGCGGAATGAGCAGAGCATTTTTTCTGTTATTGCAGGGGAGATGGATAGAGGCAATTAGAATGCATCCTTTACTTCCATTTGTAATAATAGGAATTATTTTCTATATTTTTTCTAAATATTTTGTAAAAAAGTATAGAAATTTAGTGGAAACCTATGGTATAATATTACTTATCGTGAGCATCATTTTTTATGTATATCGTATGAAGCTATATTTTCCTAATACAGCTCCTATGGTATACAGAGAGGATAATGGACTCGCTATTATATTATACTTAATAGGAGGGGAATGAAAATGGATAATAACTTAGACTATAACAAAAATGAAATGTCAGAACAAGAACGCCCATTGACAATGGGTGAATGGTTAGTCACTTTATTAATTTTGACTTTCGTTCCATGCGTTAATATCGTAATGATGTTTGTATGGGGATTTGGAAATGGAAACGTCAATAGAAAACGCTTCTGTCAGGCATACTTAATCATTTGGGCGATTATGGTAGTTCTCATGATTATTCTTTATGGAACTGTTTTTAGCGCTTTAATGAATGCGATGACTTATTATTAAAAAAGTAACTGATATAGGTGAGTGTATAAGGGACTGTCACAGAATAGACTTTTATTTTGTGATAGTTTCTTTTTATATAAAATGGGTAACTAAGCAGTTGTGATAAATTTGCAAAAATTTATATATTTATCGTAGCGGTTCAGAAAAAATATGGTTAGGAAAGTGAGAAGTTATGCAAAATATAATAAAAGATATTAAAAATAATTCTTATCGATCTATTTATCTGCTCTATGGAGAGGAAACATATTTAAAAAAAGCATATAAAGATAGACTAAAAGAAGCGATTGTCGGCAGAGATGATTCCATGAACTATAATTATTTTGAGGGAAAAAATATATCTGTTAAGACAGTGATTGATATAGCAGAAACATTGCCATTTTTTGCGGAACATCGGCTGATAGTGTTAGAAAACAGTGGTTTTTTTAAAAATGCAAATGAGGATATGGCTGCATATATCAAAGATATTCCAGAAACAGCAATTTTTATATTTGTAGAAGATGAGATTGATAGAAGAGGAAAAATTTATAAATATGTAAAAGAACATGGATATATTTGTGAAATGGCACGTCAGAATACGGAAAAATTGATTCCATGGATCTTAAAAATATTAAAGAAAGAGGGAAAGAAGATAACAGAAGCCAATATGAAACTGTTCCTCACAAAAACAGGAGATGATATGGAGAATATCCTCAGAGAATTAGAAAAATTGGTTTCTTATACTTATGGAAAAGAAGTTATCACGACACAGGATATTGAAGAGATATGTAGCACTCAGATCACAGGAAAAATATTTGATATGATAGCAGCAGTGAGTGAAAAAAATCAGAAAAAAGCATTAGAATTATATCAAGATTTATTAACATTAAAAGAACCGCCGATGCGTATTTTATTTTTAATAGCAAGACAATTTAACTTAATGATGCAGGTGAGAGAGCTGCAAAAAGCAGGATATGATACAGCAAATATCGCAAAACAGACAGGGCTACAGAGTTTTTTAGTGGGAAAATATGCGGCACAGGCGAGAAAATTCAAAGCAGAACTTTTAGAACAGGCATTGAGAGAATGTGTGGAGTTTGAAGAAGCAGTAAAAACAGGAAATATGGACGACCAGTTGAGTGTAGAACTTTTAATTTTACGATATAGCAGGGCATAAAGATATAAAAAGAAAAAAATAAAGACCGTGAATTGGGTTATATTCAAGGTCTTTTTTATGTTTGAACTAAGCGATTTTATTTACGGCACAAGCCAGACGGGAAATCTTTCTAGAAGCTGTATTCTTATGATAAATGCCTTTAGAAGCAGCTTTGCTAATTTCAGAAGAAGCTGTTTTTAATGCTTCTTGTGCAGCAGCTTTGTCACCAGCATTAATGCAGGCTTCTACTTTTTTCACGTAAGTTTTCACTTTAGATTTAATTGCTTTATTTCTAGCAGTTTTCTTTTCAATAACTGAAATTCTCTTCTTAGCAGATTTAATATTAGCCAATCCGTACACCTCCAATGATTTTTAATTTATAATTGTTCATGCTTCGCATTAGAGCCGGACACGGACGTCCTAATGTTACACATACTCTTGTATTTTATCGAAAGATAAACTATTTGTCAATAGAAAAATTATAATTTCTATATTTTTTTGTTAGGATTTGGAAGTGTTAATAAAATTAAAGAATAAAAGAAAGAGGTTAGGGAAACATTTGGAAGAGAGGGTCGCTGTCAGCAAAGAAGTATTCCAACGAAGCCGCGCTTTCGCTCCGTTCCAGACGTAGTGGTACTAAATTCGCGGTTTCGCTTCTTGCGAAACTGCTCATTAACGGGCAAGCGTCTTCCAAGGGGCTTCTTTTGGAATACTTCTTTGCCTCCGCTCGTTTGTGAGCTGTTCTAATCTGGGAAAGAGTGAATTTCGCAGCTTTAACTTTTATTTTGGATTGGGAAAGAAACTTATTCATAAATCATATTTGTTTCGTCTTTTTGCTGCTTCTTTATATACCTGTTCATCAGTACGAGCAGATATAACTATGATTTTCATAACACCATCAATATATTCTACTTTATATACAACTCTTATTCCCCAATTTTTAAATTTTATTTTCATAAGATTTGTAAGGTTTGTACCACTTTTATTCCCAAGAGGTTTTCCATACCCACCTTCTTCTGTTGGAAGAGGATTTTGACTAACCTTTTTGATACCTTTTAACACTTGGATCTGTGCTGAGTGATCGAGTTTCTTCATATCTTTTTCTGCTTCTTCTAAAAATTCTATCTTCCATGTCATTCGATATCTGTATCCTCCATGTTTGAAATCTCCTCTTCACTGATACCCAGATCCATCATAACAGTTTCAAAAGATAAAGACGCTTTTGTAGTATTATCTTCTATACGTTTATTTGCTTCTAATAAAAGGAAATAATCTTCTTCTATTTCTGTTAATCTTGAGTATTCTTCTGGTGATAGAATAATTGCTGAAGGTTGATTATTTTTTAAAACAATTAATTCCTTCTCAGAATGAAGTCTATCAAATATCTTCGCTGCCTGACCTTTATTAAACTGTGAAATTGGGACTAGCCTTTGTAAAAGATTTGTTGTAATTGCCATAATAAACACCTACCTTATTTTCTGATATTTTTATTATATGTAGAATATAAGAAAAAATCAATATTAATATTTGAAAATTTATTATTAAATTTTCATTATAATTTATTATTATATTTCTGCATCGGAAAGAATTTTTTTTATTATTTTTCCTAAATATTAGAGAATAATATTCTTTTCTATAAATTTTATGATAGATAAATTAACTCGTTTTGCTACTTGCTGAATGGGCTTAAAAAATCTTTGATGAACATGTATAAGAAGAAAGAAAAAGTATATAAAACGAATTTTGAAAGGAAGTCATAAAAATTTTTTTAATGGAAAACATATCAATAAATCATATTTTAACTCTTTAAGAGGAAAAAATTCGGAAATGATATAAAAATGTCATAAGTTTATATTGCGACAGAGCAGAAAGGAATATATTATGGAGGAAATGATAAAAAAAGGATGCTTTAAAGTGCGTACAGACCTCGCCCTAGAAGCGAAAGAAGGATATAAGGGGAAATCGTCAGCGATAGATGGACTATCGGTAGAAGAGGAATTTAAAAAAGAAACCAATATTAAAATTACAAAAGTGGTTATTGCAGAAGAAACAGCAGCAAAGGCTTTAAATAAACCTGTTGGGACTTATCTGACGTTAGAGGCGTATGATATGGGAAAAGAAGATGAAGAATATCATCGGGAGATTTCTGAGGAATTAGCAGAGCATATTTTATCTTTATTATCAGAGTCAGAAAGAAAATCTGTTTTAATAGTGGGACTCGGCAATCGAGAAGTCACGCCAGATGCTCTAGGTCCAGAAGTAGTGGGAAACCTTTGCATCACTAGACATTTAAAAGGGGATTATAAGGAATATAATTATAAAGGATACGGAATTAGCGGAATAGTTCCCGGTGTCATGGCACAGACGGGAATGGAAACAGCGGAAATTGTGAAAGGAATTGTAAAAGAAACATATCCAACCGCTGTTATTGCTTTTGATGCATTAGCAGCTAGAAGTACAAAAAGATTAAATACGACTATCCAGATAGCGAATACAGGAATTCATCCGGGGTCAGGAGTGGGCAATCATAGAAGTGGATTGACCAGAGAAAGTCTGGGCGTTCCTGTTATCGCAATAGGAGTTCCAATTATTATTATAATGCAAGCATAAAAATATATCATAATACTCTCTTTCAAACAGCATTTATACAGAGAATATCAAGAACATATCAAGACATTCTGAAAAATACAATAAACTTTAAAATAAAGTAATTTTTAATCCATAATAGGAAACTGGCTTGTGATATACTCCCACGTCTACAAGTAGGGGAGTATATCACAAG
>CANRVK010000085.1 GCA_947643285.1 uncultured Eubacteriaceae bacterium | reverse complement strand
ACTACGTCTGGAACGGAGCGAGAGCGCGGCTTCGTTGGAATAGGTTCTCCCCGGAAGCGACCCTCACAACTGTTGTTTTTTCTGTTTAATTAACACCATTTCAAATGCGACTATCGCAACTGCAAAGATAAACTCTATCCCAATATAATAAAAATATTGTTCTATATTTCCACTCGCTTCCTCTAATGCCTTCTGATACCAAAAAATAGGTGTAAAGCTCGACAGTAAATATTCTTTTTGGGGCATAAATGAAAAAACTCCCCCTAAAATCGGCAGACCAAATGCGATAAAATTAGCAACAGCGAATCTTCCCTGAAAGGTTTTAAAAAAATTCCCCACAAATATTCCCAACGCCAAAGCCACAAGACTCACAACAAAAAGATCCGCCGCATATAAAAGTCCTTTTAGACTATAAGCAATTTCTCCATATAAAATAACTGCTGTCCATAAAAACATCATCCAAATAAAAATAAGTATAAACACATCTGTTCCAATATATCGAAGTTCTAAAAGTTCTATGCGGATAGGAGCTGCCTTTTGTCTTAAATTTAATCCCACATTAGAAGTAACTGCTGTCACAGAACTGATTCCTAGTAACACTATAATATAAATCGCCATACAAGCATACTGATAATAAATAATAAGGTCTTTTTCCTTTACTGTCACTATCACTCCAAGAAAAATAAGAAAATAAGCAGCATAGATCCAAATTTGTTTTTTTAAAATCCGTAAATATAATTCAAATATCTTCACGTCTTTCGTACTCCTTCCCCGTAATTTCCAAAAAAACATCATTTAATGTGGGTCTTTCAGAATAAACACTTCCCATAGAAACTTCATTTTCCTGTAAAAAATTTAAAATATTCAATAAATTATGTTTTCTATTCTGAGATTTTAATGTGAGTTGATTTCCATGATAATTAATATCACATACATGAGGCAGTCTTCTTAACTCCTCTAATACTTGTTCTGAAATATGATATGCCTCTATGGATATCTTCTCCTGAATCCCGATCATCTCTTTTAATTCCTTCTCTGTTCCACTCACCAAACACTTTCCTTTATCCATCATATAAATCTTTCCTGATAATGCTTCCACTTCTTCTGCATTATGTGTTGCATAAATAATCGTCATTCCGTCCTGATGAAAACGAATGATCCTATCTATCAGCGCTCTGCTGCTTTGAATATCCACTCCTTCCATCGGCTCATCTAAAAACAGAATCTCTGGTTTATGCACAATTCCACATGCCATATTGACTTTACGCAAAAGACCCTGATTGAGCTGATATGGATAGAACTTCCAGAAGTCAAAAATTCCCATATCTTTGATTACTTCTTCTACTAATTCCTCTCTTTTTTTCTTATCTTTGATATAAAGACTACAAAAATAATCAATATTTTCATACACACTTAAATCCCCAAATAAGCAGATTTCCTCTGGCACATAGCCTATTTTTCTTTTTGTTTCATAAGAAAGCGATGTCATAGGCTTTCCAAAAATTTCAATTTCACCTTTATTTTTAGAGATAAGAGCTTGCAGTACTTGTAATGTGGTTGTTTTCCCTGAACCATTCGGTCCGAATAATCCCACCATTTCCCCTTTATTCACCTGTATAGAAAAATGGTCTACTACATTGATTTTCCCATAGCGTTTAATTATATTTTCTGCTTTTATCAAATGAAGCCCTCCTATCTGAATGTTTCATAAACCATATCATCTATTTCACTTTTTCTCGCCTTTATTCATTTACTTTCTATTTTACACTAAGTCCCTAAAACAATATAGTGAATCTTTTCCCTATTTTTATGACAATTGTCACAAAAAGGAAAAGATATCTAGCATAGCCGTTTCATTTATGTTATGATGAATAAAAAAGGAGATACTTTTTCATGGAAAAACTATATGATAAACTCATTTTATTTTTATGCTCTACCATTTTTCTCATATCCCATGAATTCTCCCCTTATACGGTTTTACCCATTATCATAGTGATATGCTTGAGTTCCTTTATCAGTTTTTTTAATAAGGCTTCTCTCAATATCCTAACTTATGTATGCTATGTAGGTCTTTGTATTTACTCTCCTAATTTTATTTTTTTTCTGCCTTTAATCTGTTATGATTTGGTCTGTGAAGCCTATCGCTATGTCCTGTTATTAGGAGTATTTTCGATCATACATGCTTTACGCTTCTTTCCTATTTTTACAATATTCACCTTATTATTACTCACAACATTAGCCTATCTTTTAAAGAAAAGAACCTTAGAGCTTCTCAAAGCAAAGCAAGATTATTTTCAGCTTCGGGATAATATGATGGAAAAGGCTGATCAACTGCGTTTAAGAAACAGAGATTTATTAGAAAAACAAGACTATGAAATCAGTAATGCCACATTAAATGAAAGAAACCGTATTGCAAGAGAGATTCATGATACGGTAGGGCATCTGCTCTCCAGCTCTATTTTACAGATAGGAGCGCTTTTAGCAATTTGTAAAGATGAGAATATGAAGCAAAATCTGACCAATATAAAAGACACTCTATCATCTGGAATGGATAGCATCCGCTCCAGCATCCATAATATCCATGAAGACTCTATGGATTTACAAGCAAAATTAGAAGAACTCGTCCATAATTTCACCTTTTGCCCTGTCATTCTCTCTTATAATATTAATCATGACTTCACAATGAAAGCGAAATATTCTATATTATTTATCATAAAAGAAGCTCTCTCTAATGTCATGAAACACTCTAATGCTACATTAGTAACCATTACCTTAAACGAACTTCCCGGACTGTATCAGATTATCATTCAAGATAATGGTACAGAAAAGTCTTCTAAAGATGCTTCTGGAATGGGAATACAAAGTATGACAGAAAGAATCCAAAGCCTTGAAGGCAATTTTTATGTTGATACAAAAGACGGTTTCCGTATTTTTATTTCCCTTCCAAAACAAATAGAAATAAAGTAAAATACCTTTATAAATAGAATATCTTTTATTTTATAAAACATTTGAATATTTAGGAGGAAAATATTTTGAATATTATAATTGTAGATGATGATAAATTAGTGTGCAGCGCATTAAAGACCATCTTAGAAAGTGAACCAGACTTTCATGTCCCTGCTATGGGACATAACGGAAATGAAGCTATTTCCCTTTATAAATCTCATCATCCTGATTTGATTTTGATGGATATTCGTATGGGAGAACTCACTGGCATCGATGCAGGAGAAAATATATTAAAAGAATTTCCAGATGCCAAAATTTTGTATTTAACGACCTTCGCTGATAATGAATATATTGTAAAAGCCCTTCGCATAGGCGCTAAAGGCTATCTTTTAAAACAGAATTTTGAAAGCATCATTCCTGCCATCAAAGCAGTGAACAGCGGACAAAATGTCTTTGGAGATGAAATTGTATCCAAACTCCCCAACATGAGCTGGTCATCTAAGCCTTCCCTCTCTGGATATAATCTAACAGATCGAGAATTAGATATCATCAGCAATGTAGCAGAAGGACTGAGTAATAAAGAGATAGCTAATCTTTTATTCTTAAGTGAAGGCACAGTGCGCAATTATATCAGCACTATTTTAGAGAAATTAAACCTGCGTGACAGAACACAACTCGCTATTTTTTATTATAAACATCAGTCTTAAATGTGTTTTTTGGATACTTATACTTCTTCATTAAATGTTATTATTCTGTTTCTTTAAAAGATTTGGAATACAAAGCAGATAAAGGTTCGCTCCGGCAAAAGACTATTCCAACGAAACCGCGCTCCCGCTCCGTTCCAGACGTAACGGACACTAAATTCGCAGCCCCTAACAGGACTGCTCATTAAGTGCCGACGTCTTCCAAGGGGTTTCTTTTGGAATAGTTTTTTGCCTTTGCTAGTTTACGGCAGTTCTAGAATACTTTCTTTTCTAAAATCAGACATAAAAATCTGATGGACATTCTTTTTTTAAAATAGACCAGAATTTATGATGAAATTTCTTTCATTTTTCCTATTTTACAGGCTTTCCAGTTTATTTAATAGTAAAATGATAGGTATTTTCTTTCATTTTTGTCCTTTTGCGAAATTACTAAGGTTTATCGTAAAGTATTCACACTTTTATGATATAATAACACTATATTTAAAGGATTTTTTGCTGATGGTATAAGGAATTTCAGAAAGAATACCGAGCTTATAACTATGTTCATTCACATAGTTATAATGGATACTGCACGCTTTATCAGACACAGACATCATTATAAAAAAACAAATTTTTTTAGATATAATCGTTACAAAAATGCTTGGTCACAACAAATCAAATAAAAAGACGCACTGAAGCTCATGACTGTTTACTTTTTAGATTTATAAGTGCTAAATAGGAGGTATGAAATAAATGGCGAAGGATTTGACTAATTCCAGATTAGATAGACAAAATATCTTAAATAACGAATTTGCTGTTGAAGAAGCTCAAAAAAAATCTGGCGTTGATGGAATATTGTGGGATGGGAAAGTATATGTTACTCGTGAAATGACAGCATCTTTTTTTGATGTAGACCTTAGAACTATAAGCCGATATTTAGAGCAAAATTCTGATGAATTGACAGCAAATGGTTATGAAGTATTGCGTGGAAATAAACTGAAATCCTTTATTTCAGCAGTTAAAAAATCTGGTAAGGACATAAATGTCCCTACCAAAACAACTGTACTTGGAGTTTTTGATTTTCGAGCATTTTTAAACCTTGCAATGCTTCTATCTGAAAGTGAAAAAGCACGTGCATTACGACAATTAATGTTAGATATTGTAATTGATATTATTAATAGAAAAACCGGTGGTGGAACAAAATACATTAATCAGCGAGATAAAGATTTTGTTTTTTCTTCATTGCAAGAAGATAATTATAGAAAACACTTTACAGATGCATTAAAAAATTTTGTTGTAGATAATAAATATAAGTATGCTCATTTTACTGATATGATTTATGTAAGCATTTTTAAAGAAAAGGCAAGAGAATACAAAAAAATTCTGGATTTAAAAGCAAGCGATAAGGTACGAGATACTTTTTACAGTGAAATTTTGGATATCATTGCAGCATATGAAAGTGGACTTGCAGATGCAATTAAACAGGAATATAAACGTGTTAATCGTAAGTTGTCACAAGATGAAACAGAAGATTTATTTAGACAATTTGAAAATATGGCACTGTGGAAACCTCTTATTCAACGTGGAAGAATAAAGATGGCAAGTCGTGATATGGCATTAAGAGATGCATTTCATTATCAATTGTCTGAATATATACAGCCACTTGATAAAGATGAATATCAAAAATTTCTTGGTGCTGCTGGAGATGAGCTGGAGCGTCTTATGCTGGAAAATCAAGAAGTTTTAAAGCGATTAAAGGAGCGCGACTAAATGGAAGATGGAATTATCTATTTAACACTTGCTCAAGCCAAAGTCATACACAAAAAGACCATTCAATATAGTGGTGGTGGTACATATGAGCATTTAGACACTGGAAAATTGGATAGTGTATTACAACATATTCAAAATGATGATTATTATCCAACTTTTGTGGACAAATTGACACATTTATTTTTTTGCACTTGTGAATTTCATTGTTTTGCTGATGGAAATAAGCGTTTAGCTATTACCTTATCAACACAGTTCTTGCTTTTTAATGGATATATGGGAATTGCAAAAAATTTTATGGTCATTACAGAAAATATTAGTTACCATGTTGCATCTGGAAAAATCGACAAGGAACCCTTCATAAGATTATGACAGCAATTATGGATGGAACATATGAAAGTAATGAAGAGCTGAAACTTGAAATATTGAATGCTATTGAATAATAGAAGCCAATAAACTAGCGCCGCTAAGTCACTATTCCAAAAGAAACCCCTTGGAAGACGTTGGTACTTAATGAGCGGTTTCGCAAGAAGCGAAACGGCGAATTTAGTACCACTACGTCTGGAACGGAGCGAGAGCGCGGTTTCGTTGGAATAGTGGCTTAGCGGCACGATCCTTTGTTTAAACACCTTTCCCTTTATTCTTCAAGAAAAATACTGATTATAAATTCTTTCTACTAAATCAGAATTATCATAGTCACAGATCACCCTTTTTAAAATAGAATTCTTTTCTATTTTCATATCCCTACAATATAATGCTACATTTAAAATAACCTCATACATTTCATCAACATTCTTCACCCTTTCGCAAATTCTTATAAGTTCGTTTTCCATAAATATATAAAACAAAGCAACCCTATCATCTTCAAAATTATAATAGTGCTCATAAATCAATTTATTATCCTTTAATAATTCATCATATATTTTTGTCCCCTTATATGGCACGAGAGGTTTAAATAAATTAGAAAACAACAGAATCGATTCATAGCCATTTTTAATATAATATTTATAATAACATTGCAATTCATAGATAATTTCTTCTATTTTTACAACCGGAGTATATAAAATCATATAAACTCCTACATCTATCTTACTATCTTTTAATGTATTCAAACACTCTATATTCATTTTAGAACTGACATCTTTTTGAAAATATTTTAAAGTAGAATCAGAAAAAGCCTCTATTCCTATATCTATCCCCACTCCTCTCATTGCCCTTCCATAAATTCTCTTATGTGCTTCTAAATTTTCATCTTTATAAGCTAAAGAAATTTCTGTGAGCATCTCAAATAATTCTGGTCTTTTCTCTTTACATCTTAATAAATGATCTGCTCTAACCTGAAAATTTAATCTAACATTCTCTTTCATCAGCTTATCTTTTATAGATTTCACAATATAATACGCTTCTCCATACTCTTCCTTATTAGTTCCCAAAAATTGATCATCGGAAAATATAATTTGCTTTATATTTTCTTTTTCTATTAACATGGAAATTTCATTTACAATATCTTCAGTATTCCTTCTGCAAAAATTAGATTTTACTCTTCTATTTGTGCAAAAACTGCATCTATAAACACACCCCCGTGATGTGATCATTCGAGCAGTGCTATATTTATATCCAAAATGGAATTTCTCAAATACTTCTCTTTTAGGCATCACTCCATTTTTACAATTAGGTTCAACAGCGAGTCCATTATGCTCCCATCTATTCTCCCTCTGATAAGAAATCCCCGCTATATCCCTAACATCTTGATTATCGTCCAAACTCCGCAGAAGTTTTCCCACCTCTTTTTCCGTATCTCCTCTTAAAATATAATCAAAAACAAATGGGATATCATCAGGAAACATAGTGGGCATAATTCCGCCTGCCCAGACAATACACCCCCACTTTTTGCATATTTGGGCTAATTGTATTGCCTCTTCCCATGTTTCTTCTAAAATTGATATCCCTACATATTGTATCTCATATACTTCAATTATCTTTTCTATTACCTCATAAATCTTAGCCATTTTCATATTTAGCTCATAGCGGTAAACATTAATATCTATTCCATACACTTCATAATCTTCTAATTCCGCTGCCACATAAGCCTGTCCCAAAGGAGCAGCTAATGTATAGAATGTATTAGAAGACGGTGTTATCAACAAAACCTTTTTCATATTCCAACATATTCCTCCCTCACACCCTGTTTTACAACATCAAAAAAGTCCCCATCACACCTTTAAAACCAGCCCATACCATAAACTAGCACAGGAAAGAGATGATTCCAAAAGAAGCCCCTTGGAAGACGTCGGCACTTAATGAGCAGTTCCGCGGGGAAGCGGGGCTGCGAATTTAGTGCCCGTTACGTCTGGAACGGAGCGAAAGCGCGGCTTCGTTGGAAACATCTCTTTCCTGTGCAACCCCCTCGTTCAAATATTCAAACCTCTCCTCCTCTTTTACTGCCTCTCTCTAACTTTTATGGACTCTTCCTAAACTCATTAATATCATTTACAATCTCCTTCACCCCATTAATGATATTATCAAATGCTCCTGCCTCAAATAATTTTATAATAATTAACCCAATCGGCACTGCCAATATCATTCCTGCAATCCCTCGTAATTTAAACCCAATATACATAAACACCAATGTCAACAATGGATTAATCCCCATGCTGTCCCCTACTATTTTGGGCTGTATTAACTGTCTTACTAACTGGCTGATAAGATAAATAACCACCAGTCCAAATGCATATTTATAATCCCCTCCCAATAATTTCACAATAGCCCATGGAATCAATGCTGTTCCTGTTCCAAAAAACGGAAGGAAATCTAAAAATGCAATTAAAAGTGCCAATAACAATGCATAATCTACTCTTAAAATTAAAAATCCGAGGAACAGAATCAAAGCAACTACACCCATAATACGAAATTGTGCTTTAAAATATCCACCCACTACATTTTTAAAATGCCCATATATAATATTAAAATTTTTCTCAATAGAATCTGGTGTAATTTTTCGGATATATACCATTAATTTCTCTCTGTCTGCAATAAAAAAATAAGAAGACAGAATGATCATAATCATCTGTATTAAAATATTAGGTATATTTTTCGTAGCATTTCCTACTGCAGATATGGTTGGAGGTGCTATATTTTGTATCGCAGTTCCAATATACTCGTTTAAACTGTTCCCGATTTCTGTTATGGCTTTTCGTGCATCTTCTGGAAGTACAACAAGAAAGCTGGAGAATTTTTCTATAATATGTGTTAATTCCTCTTCTAATGCAATATATAAATCTGGAAGAGCATATCGAAAATTCCAAATCTCTGTCACTATTTTGGTAATTAAAAAATATCCTCCCAAAATGATTCCAGCAATAACACAGATCATGATAAGAGCAGAACTATGTTTCCTGACAATTTTTAATCTTCTCTCTAAAAATCTCACCAAAGGATTCGCGATCAATGCGATAATCCAGCCGACTACAAATGGCATAAAAAAACTCAAAAACTTAGGACCTAACCATAACAATAAAATAATACCTGAGAGAGAGATTCCAATATTCAATATAATTTTTATATACTTTATTAATAACTTTTTTCCGTCCATAGAGTTCCTTCTTTCTGGCATATTGACTGTTTTATTTTATGCAGATATTGGAAAAATCTATCTTTCTCATCTTTTATTTCTCACTCTCTCCTAAACGATAAGTCACAATGCCTCCCACAGCCAATAATAGGATGCCAATGATCAATTCTAAAGGTTTTATTGAAATGCCTCCCATGCTGATAAAGATAGCAAAAGGAGAAGCTATAATTAAACCTAAAATAGCACTATAAGTCATAGAACAAAAGCGTTTAAATAAAAATTCAATGACTTTTGCTATCACAAAAATTCCCACTATTACTCCTATTCCAAATGGAAATAAAATTCCAAATCCATGCAAAAGTGCAGGCATGTCCATCGCTTTTAAAGCGCTTAAAAAGTCTGTAATCGCTGTTATAATTGCGGTATAATATCCTAATATCATCAATACCATAGAACCGCTCACACCCGGAATCACCATAGTTGCAGATGCTACCATACCGATGAGAAATAAAATACAGATTGTTCCTACATTGAGTTTATCTAATACTACTCCGGTATCTCCTCCACTCAGCATGGACATCACAATAGCAAAGGCAAATAATAAAATAAATGCGATCATATGCCCTATTCCTATCTTTTTTCTATTTTTTGTTAAATCTCCTTTCAGGCTCTTCACTAAAATAGGAATACCGCCCAGAATAAGTCCAACAAAAGTCAGAGAAGTAGCTAATGGGTATTTTTCAAAAAGCCATTCAATCATAAATGCGAATCCGACAATCCCAATCCCTGCTCCCAAAATAACAGGAACTAAAAATTGAATACTCTTTTTAAAATTTTTGAAAATTCCTGTGAGTGAAGAAATTAGCTTATCATATATCCCTAAAGAAACTGCCATTGTTCCTCCGCTCACACCCGGAATCACATTCGCGATTCCAATTAATATTCCACGGACGATATCCATCACAAAATTTATCATTTTTCTTTTTTCTCCTATTCTCTTTCCTTTTGAAACTCATATAGAGCATGAAATAAAGTTTCCATTTGTTCTTCTGTTCCAATCGTAATACGAAGGTAATTATCTATTCTTTCTAAAGGAAAGTATCTCACATAGATATCTTTACTTTTTAAATATAAGAAAATATCTTTTGCTCTATACTTTTCATGTGTTGCGAAAATAAAATTAGCCTTGGAATCTGGGAAAGAAAATCCCAGCTTTTTCAATTCTTTTTTACTCTTTTCCCTTGTCTGTATGATTTTCTCTATCGTCATCTCAAAATACTCTTTTTCTTCTATCGCTTTTGTTCCTAACAGAATAGAAGGCATATTCATGGTATACGAATTATAGGAATATTTCACATCTTGCAATGCTTTTATCAACTTAGAATGTCCCATCGCATAGCCGATTCGTATGCCTGCCATAGATCGGGATTTTGAAAAAGTCTGTACCACTAACAAATTTTCATATTTCTCTAATAATGTTCTTGCTGACTTCGCCCCAAAATCTACATATGCTTCATCTATGATTACGATAACATCTGAGTTTTTCTTTAAAATGTCTTCTAGTATTTCCTGTTCTTCTTCTACTCCTGTAGGGGCATTGGGATTTGGAAATATAATCCCTCCATTTTCCTGATAATAGTCTTCTTTTTGGATATGAAAGTTTTCATCTAATTTCATCTTTTTATAAGGAATTCGGAATAAATCTGCCCATACATCATAAAAAGAATAGGTGATATCTGGAAATAAAATCGGCTTTTTTGAATTAAAAAAAGTCAAAAAAGACATCGCTAATACATCATCTGAACCTACTCCCACAAATATCTGCTCTGGCATCAATCCATAATTTTTTGCTAATGCATTCACTAATAATTTTGCCTGTGGATCAGGATATAGACGAAGTTTTTCTATTTCCATATCCTTCCATGCTCTTTCTACCGCTTTGGAAGGCGGATATGGATTTTCATTTGTATTTAATTTAATAATTTCTGCCTTTTGAGGCTGTTCTCCGGGGACATAAGGAACTACCCTTCTGATATTTTCTTCCCACGCTTTCATGTGATTTCTCCTTTCATCTGAAAATTACTTTAGGTAATTGCGAAACTCCAAATCCCACAGAAATACTGATTTTTATGAATATCCACTTCCTGCATCCCCTCACAGAACCTTCATAACTTATCGCAAATCGCAAGTTTCGCTTATCCAAAAGCAGAACAGCCAACGATCAGCGGAAGCAAGGAAGTATTCCATAAGAAACCCTTTGGAAGACGTTGGTACTTAATAAGCAAACCCGCAGGAAGCGGGATTTGCG
>CANRVK010000084.1 GCA_947643285.1 uncultured Eubacteriaceae bacterium | reverse complement strand
GCGAATTTAGTACCATTACGTCTGGAACGGAGCGAAAGCGCGGCTTCGTTGGAATCGTGGCTCGCCGAAGCGAACCTCTAGTCAAAATGTTCCCTAATCTTTTACTTTCTCTTTTTCTTATTTCAAACTTATATAATAAGCACTCTTCCAATATATGCCTGTTCTACGATAAACTTCGCGATTCCTTCTCCTAAAACTAATTGAAAGATAGGTCGTACAATTATTTTTTCACTCATAAGAAATCTAATAGGATTTTCTGTAAAACTACTATTATTTGGAAAAACTGTCCACATAATAAATCTATAGTTTTCCTCTGGTATAATAGTCAATTCTATTTCATTTGTTTTCAGAATAAAGTCTGTTATCTCCATCGTTCCACCTTCTACGGGAATAAAAGTGAAAGATTTATTTTGTGTAAGAAATGAAGTAAAAGGGTTAAAGGCGCAGCCTACCCAGATCAAATTAGATAATTTAGATATATCTAAAACTGTTAGTTCATTTTCGCTGCAATTCAATTCTTTTAATTCTGTCAAACTATCTACATTTAGTGTAGTTAGCTGATTATTATCACAATATAATCTCTTCAGATAAAATAAGTTACTGATATCTAATTGCGTCAGTTGATTTTCATCGCAGTATAAATAGATCAAGGCACTTAGATCATTTACTTCTAATTCTGTCAACTGATTTCCACTACAAGATAACATAGTTAAATTTGGTAAATCTCTCATTTCTAATTGTGTCAATTGATTTTCACTACAAGATAGAGCAGTTAAATTTGGTAAATCTTTCACCTCTAATTGTGTCAATTGGTTTCCAATACAAGATAACTCACTTAAATTTAATAAACCACTTATGTTTAGTGTAACTATTTGATTTTTACTACAATCTAATAGGTTTAAGTTTGATAAATCTCTCACTTCTAATTCTGTTAATTGATTTTCACTACAAGATAACTCACTTAGATTTAATAAACTTTTTACATCTAGTTGTGTCAGTTGATTTTTAGCACAAGATAATTTATTTAGATTTAATAAACCCTTTGTATCTAGTATAGTTAGCTGATTTCTACTACAATCTAATTGATTCAGGTTTGACAAATCACTTATCTCTAATTGTATCAATTGATTTTCAGAGCAAGATAACTCACTTAGATTTAATAAACTTTTTACATCTAGTTGTGTCAGTTGATTTTTAGCACAAGATAATTTATTTAGATTTAATAAACCCTTTGTATCTAGTATAGTTAGCTGATTTCTACTACAATCTAATTGATTTAAGTTTGATAAATCTCTCACTTCTAATTCTGTCAATTGATTTTGAACACAAGATAACTCACTTAGATTTGATAAGCCTTTTATATTTAATATAGTCAACTCATTTTTACTACAATCTAGTTTGACTAAATCTGATAAACCACTTACATCTAGTTGCGTCAAATTATTTTCATTGCAATTTAATTCCTTTAAGTTAATTAAATTGGTCAAATCCATGTTTCCTCTTAATTCTTTTTCATTCCAAGATAATTTTATAATCCTTTTAGGGACACTATTATCCCATGTTATCCCAGCTATTTTCCATCTCGCTGGATCATCTTTGGTTGCAGAAAGACCATTTTTTTCAATAATAGTATTAATTGCTGTCACATCATTTACTTCATATATCATCTGATTTTCACTACAATCTAATTCCATTAAATTTGGTAAAGTTGTTTCATCTAATTCTATTAATTGATTTGTACTACAATCCAATTTCACTAAATATGGTAAATCTTTTATATCTAATATAGTCAGTTCATTATTGCTACAATTCAATTCAGATAAATATCTTGTATTATTCATATTTAACTTAGTTAATTGATTATTACTGCAATCCACCGTTTCTAACCTTTTTGAATTACCTATATTTAATATAGTTAACTGATTATTACTACAATCTAAAATATTTAGATATTCCTGATTATTTATATCTAGTTTGGTTAAATTATTTCTACTGCACTTTAAAATTCTTAGATGTGCCAAAGCATTTATATCTAGTTCGGTTAAATTATTTTCACTACAATACAACTCTACCATGTTTATTAAATTATTCATTTCTAGTTTCGTTAAATTATTTTCATTACAATCTACTCGATACAAATTTATTAAAGTATTTATATCTAATGTAGTTAAATCATTTTCTTCACAATATAAAAGCGTTAAGTTAATTAAATCACTTATATTTAATTCTGTCAGATTATTTCCGCCACAAGATAAACATCTCAAGCTTGTTAAAGCATTTATATCTAGGCTAGTCAATTGATTATCCCCACAAAATAAAGAATCCAAATTTAACACATTACTTATCTTTAACGTCGTTAGTTGATTTTTTTGACAAAATAATTTTGTTAAATTATTCAAACCATTTATTTCCAATATAGTCAATTCATTATTGCTACAATCTAATTCCACTAAGCTGATTACATCTTTTACTTCTAAATTTGTTAAATTATTTTTATTGCAAGATAATTCCTCCAAATTTGATAAACCATTTACATCTAACTGTATTAATTGATTTTCATTACAAGATAATTCTTTTAAGTTTGATAAACCGCTTACATCTAACTGCGTCAATTGATTTTCATTGCAAGATAATTTTTTCAGGTTTGATAATCCACTTACATCTAACTGCGTCAATTGATTTTCATTGCAAGATAATTCTTTTAGATTTGATAATCCATTTACCTCTAACTGTGTCAATTGATTTCCATTACAATATAATTTTTCCAGATTTGATAATCTGTTTGCCTTTAGTGTAATTAGGTTATTGTCTTCACATGATAAATATTCTAAATTTAATAAATTGTTTATCTCTAGTGTATCCAACTTGTTAAAATCACAATCTAATCTAATTAAATTTGATAAATGATTTACTTCTAGTGTATTTAGCTCATTATACCCACAATTTAAATTTGTCAAATTCGGCAAATCTTTTAAATTTAAATCAGTTAGTTGATTCCTATCACAATGTAGTACCCTCAAATTAGTCAATCCTGATACATTTAATGTTCCTGTCATCGTGCCTTGACTTAAATGTAACTCTGTAACTCTTTTCGGAACACTGTCGTCCCAAATTACCCATTTCCAATTGAAGGGAGCATCTTTTCTTGCATAAATACCATTATTCTCAATAATAGCATTAATTATCTCTATATCATCATTGGAATATTCTTCATATAATATTTGTGTTTTAATAGTTTCTTCTCCTTGTATGTAAGTCTTTATCAATCCCTTTTTTTCTTCTATATCAGCATCAATAGATTCTTTTGTAGATTTCAAACATGTTCCCCATAAGTTCATTTTCATATTATTTTCTATTTTATATATAGAAACACCATTTTTGCTTATTACTATAACCATAGACAATAACAATGGCAATCCCCACTTTTTTAATAATCCCTTCATTTTTTTCCTTTCTGCATATTATGTATTATAGCGTTTTTGAACTTTTTTTCTTTTTTAGCATAAATACAAATTACAGTAGTATTTTCTATTATGTCAGCCCTATTTCTGATACACTAAGCACACCGTTTCTCCTGCTTTTTATCAAAAATTTCTCTCTGTTTTTATAATTAATATTTCTTTCAAATCCATCTTCTTCCTATTATTTAATTTTTAATCGTTTCATTTCTATTTTCTAATATTCTTGGAATTTCAATACAAATGTGATCATCTACCCTTAATCCTATTCTATCTTCTTTTAAATAATAGTCATAATAATGCGTTCCTTCTTCTCTTAGAAATTCAAAGATTTCTTCTTTCTCTTTTTTCATAAAAAGTTGTTTTAAAAAACCTTCCCAATAAAAACTATAATATGTAGTCGTTTTTAGACAGAAATTATAAAGTTCTTCTAAAGATACAAACTCTTTTAAAGACACCTTTTCTCCTGTCTTTAAATCAATTGTCACTCCAACATAATATTGGTTTTTACTGGTTACATAAGCAAGATATAAAATACTCAAATAATCTTCTTCTGCATAAGTAATATGATAATTCGCCGCATAAGCTACATTTTCATATTGTTCTAATTTTTCTGGATTATAATAGATCATCGCTGCTTCATATAAATTTTGATTGATTCGTTTTTCCTTTTCTTTATCGGATAAATGAATTTCTGGATAATATACTTTTGCAAAGTCTAAATAATTTTTATGTGTTTTAGCTAAATCCTCTTCTTTTTTTATTATTTCATATGTTTTCGTAATTACTTCTTCTTTTCCATCTTCTTCATATAAAATCCATTTTGGAATATCATTGATATGTTTTTTCCAATTAAATATTGCTTCTATACATAATCCATCCTCCCAAATTATCCCGATTCGATTATTTGCTAAATAATAATATCCTGTCCAGTTTAATATAGAAATTGTCCTGTTAAAAGGCTTCTTTTTCTTTAAAAGTTCTTTTTGAGAATTTTCACAAAAATAGATCGGACTCTCCTCAAAAATTTTAGAAATATCATAAAACTCTAGCCATAAATCATCTAAAGAAATCTTTTCTTCTGTTTCTAATTGAAGCGTTATAGCACTTTTTGTATGATTTTCTTCTCCATAAGATATATCATATAAAATGCTAAGATATTGTGTATCCGCATAAGTAATAATATAAGAAATTTCTTCCCCACATTCTTGTCTTTCTAATAAAGCAGTCATTTTATTTCTTAAAATCTCATTTATATTTTTTTCTTTTTCTCTATCACTCATTTTTATTTCTGGATAACATATTCTCTTTCCATTATCTGAATTAACTTTTTTTATAATTTGATAGCCTTCCCTTTCTACTTCCTGCAAATTTCTTCTTTCAAATAATAAAAGATTATGTGATAGATAAACTATCTGTTCTGTTTTATCTTTTATATTTTTTGTACATTCCAATATTTTCTTATTTATTATTTTAATTATTTTTGTATTAGATGATACATAATCCTTTTTTAATTCTAAATCCTTTCTTTTATTTAAACTTCCTACAAAAAAAAATAAAAAAACAAAGAACAAGACAATTATGATATATTTCACTTTTGTTCTAAAAATATTATTCATTTTATTCTCCAAAATTCAAATTCTTTTCTACAATTTCTTTATATAGTTTTCTCCTTTTCTTTTAAATTCGCTCTATAATTTACAATTTCTATTATTTTATCACCTCCCAAAATGTTCTTTCATTTTTGAATTTATAAATATTATCTGCCTCATATTTATTTTTAACTAACAAAAATGCTAATTTATACACCACCTTTCTCTAATAATACAACTCACAAACTCAAAAAGCTACAAAAAATATTATTTTAACAAAAATTTTTCATAATACCAAATCCCCCTTTTATCCTAATTATTTATTATCGTGAGATTCACTTCTCACAAATTAGAAAAGCCGATAAACAAGCTTCGGCAAGGAAGTATTCCAAAAGAAGCCCCTTGGAAGACGTCGGCACTTAATGAGCAAACCCGCAAGAAGCGGGATTTGGGAATTTAGTACCACGTAGTCTTACACGGAGCGAAAGCGTGGCTTCGCTGGAATACTTCCTTGCCGCAGCGACCCTCCTCTCTTTCACCTATTATGTACTATTCCATATCTTCTAAATTATTTTTTCTTGACAAATTCTCTTTTACGCGATACAATAATTCCATTAAAACCGGTGAGGAAGAGTAAGTAGTCATTGTTTTGTAATATCAGAAAGCTGTCGGGTGATGCGAGACAGTATTATGGGCTATGATGAATGGACTTCTGAGGGTAACTTGAATTGTTCATGAAACTTATTTATGAACCTAGTAGGGAAACCGGAGCGATACTCCGTTATCAACGAAAACATATGTCAGTATGTATGAGAGGGTGCAAAGTAATTACGATTACTGTTTTGAAAAGAGCAGTCATAAGAATAACTATAGCACCAAGCCGGGTGGCACCGCAGGAGTGAATCATAACTCTTGTCCCTGCAAAACATTAATTTGCTGGGATAAGGGTTTTTTTGTATGAATAAAAAATCCGAATTAATTACTCATAAATGTATCCTTGTTCCAGTATAACCTTAAATTGGAAAAAGAAAGGGGCTATTATAATGAATCAAAACAAAGAAATTCCTTACAAAATCTTTTTAGAAGAAAACGAGATGCCAAAGCAATGGTATAATGTTCGGGCAGATATGAAAACGAAACCTGCTCCTCTGTTAAATCCTAGTACTTTAAAACCGATGACAGCAAAAGAATTATCTGTAGTGTTCTGCGACGAACTGGTAGCACAAGAGTTGGATAATGATAACGCCTATTTAGATATCCCTCAAGAAATTTTAGATTTTTACAAAATGTATCGTCCATCTCCTCTCGTGCGCGCTTATTGTCTGGAAAAGAAGTTAAATACTCCTGCGAAAATCTATTACAAATTTGAAGGAAATAATACCAGCGGCAGCCATAAACTAAACTCTGCTATTGCACAGGCATATTATGCAAAAAAACAAGGGCTGAAAGGCGTAACAACAGAAACAGGAGCAGGTCAATGGGGTACAGCACTTTCTATGGCATGTGCATATCTGGAACTAGATTGTAAAGTTTATATGGTAAAATGTTCTTATGAGCAAAAGCCTTTTAGACGTGAGGTAATGCGCACTTATGGCGCATCTGTCACTCCCTCTCCTTCTGATACCACTCAGATTGGCAGGAAAATCTTAGCAGAGCATCCCGGCACAACAGGAAGCCTTGGATGTGCGATTTCTGAAGCAGTGGAAGTGGCGGTAGGAAGTGAAGGATATCGCTATGTATTGGGAAGTGTACTAAATCAAGTCCTCTTACATCAATCAATCATCGGCTTAGAAGCGAAAGCAGCCTTAGATAAATATAATATTAAACCAGATCTTATTATTGGCTGTGCCGGAGGCGGTTCTAATCTAGGCGGTTTGATTTCTCCATTTATGGGTGAGAAACTTCGAGGAGAAAAGGATTATCGTTTTATAGCAGTAGAACCTGCAAGCTGCCCTAGTCTTACCAGAGGAAAGTTCGTGTATGATTTTTGTGATACAGGCATGGTAACACCATTAGCAAAAATGTATACGTTAGGCAGCAACTTTATTCCATCTCCTAATCATGCAGGCGGTCTGCGCTATCATGGTATGAGTTCTGTTCTATCACAGCTTTATCATGATGGTTATATGGAAGCGATAAGTGTAGAACAGACTTCTGTTTTTGAAGCAGCAGAAATATTTGCCAGAGTGGAAGGTATTTTACCTGCACCAGAGAGCAGCCATGCGATTCGCGTTGCTATTGATAAAGCACTCAAATGTAAAGAAACTGGTGAGGAAAAGACCATCTTATTCGGTCTGACAGGCACAGGATACTTTGATATGGTTGCCTATGAAAAATATAATAATGGTGAAATGAAAGACTATATTCCAACTGATGAAGATTTAGCAGTGGGTTTTGCAGGAATTCCGAAATTTGAAGGAAATGAGATTTAAAAGAGAATCTGACAAAAATAAAAAGCTGTGCAGCGATATCCGTTGTACAGCTTTTTATATCTATAGAAGATTTCAGAGCATTACTCCTTCCATATCCCTGTTTCATCAATAAAATATCCATCTGGAGTGATTGCATTTGTAATACATTTATTACCATTTACAAAAATCCAGCTCCCATCTGAAACAGATATCCATCCAGCATCACTCGCCATTATGCCATCTGAATAAAAATAATATAGACCTCCATTTTCAGTATTATAAAAAAGTCCTGTTATCATATATCCCTTTGAATCAAAGAAATACCAATGATTGTCAATATATTCAAATTCAGACATTGGATATGTACCATCTTTTCTTTCAAATTGCCAGCCTGTTTGATCTTGTTTCCATTCTCCCTCACATCCTCTATAACTTAACTTTTTTCCATCTTCCCCTACATAATAAGCATTTAGATTAGGAGTTGTACCAATTTTATCAACAACCCATTCATTTTTCAACATTGCACCATCTGCACCAAGATAATAATCTCCTACCCAACTATTTTGCACTCGATAACCTGTTATTTCATTAAAATAATACCATTCATTATCTATCTCATTCCAGCCTTTTGCATAACCTTTATTTTCTATTTCATAAACATATGCTTTATTCTGATTCTGTTCATTATCTACTTCTTTCCATGTACCATTTTCATTTGCTGAAATATTAGAAAAATTAACTCCTAAAAATATAACCATCATTACTGCTATTCCTACTTTTTTCAAAATAATTCTCCTTTCTGGCTTTCTGTTTAAATAATTGCAAAACTCCACAAACCATATAAACACTGCGTCTTAAAATAAATTTTTCATTTTCTTTATCTAATATTGATAATAAGCTGACAGATCATATCCTGTGCTGGAACAAGCTGGATATAAACTCTTATCATAAGTCATCGGATAATCATCTTCTCCACAAAGGAAAAAGAAATAACCGCCTGAAGAATCATTTGCCTGCACATCAACAATATACCAGTTTCCATCTACCTCTACCATATTCCATTGATGACTTGGATTCAGAGCATTTTCATCTGCATGTACATAATAACAGTTTACATCCATGGCATCACATAATGCCTTCATCGCTCTCGCATAGCCAGAACACTGTGCCTCATGATAAACTAATGTACCCCAAGCGGTATTTGCTCCGTTTTTAGCCCAAGTTTCTGCATAAGAACAATAATAAGCTAAATAATTATGTGCCAACAAAATCTTCTCTACTGTATCTAAATCAGAAGTGACATATTGGCTCATAAAATTAGCTACTACTTCCGCTACCTCATTTAATTCTGTCTGTGTCAATTTCGATCCATATACAGACTTTGTTCCCGCTGTATAAGAACTGAGATTTTTATTTTTTATCTGCTCCGCTGTATATGTTGTCAACGTACCGACAATCATCGCACCATCTGCACCTATTTTATATCCATCTACTCTGGTATTAACCGCCATTTCGCCCAACTCATTAAAGTAATACCATTTCCCATCGGGATTTTCATACCAGCCCGTCTTCATGCTGCCATCGGAATTAAAATAATACCACTTTCCATTTATGTCCTGAAACCAGCCTGTTTTCATACTTCCATCAGAACTTAAATAGTACCATTTTTTATTTATATCCTGAAACCAACCTATTTTCATATATCCATTTTCATCAAAATAATACCATTTTCCAGCAATTTCTACCCATTCTGAACTCAGACAAGATGTTCCTTTTTGAAATTTCCAACCAGATTGATCTTGAATCCAGTCAGCATTTGCTATCATTGTACCAAATAGCATCCAAAACGCTGACGCTAATACAATAATTCTCTTTTTCATAGTTTCATTCTCCCTTTTCTCTTTATTCTTAATTAGATAATTGTGAAATTCTGAAAACGATTGCCTCTTGCGAAAATTACTTTATCTATCTCTTCACTTAGATTTCACATTTACACCTATATAAAACTCTAGTCAAAAAATGATAAAAAAAACTGTACAAATATTCCTCCATGAGTTTCTCAATTACCTATTTATTTTATAGAAATTATAAAACTTTTCTATCCAAAAGTCAAAAAAGTTTCATTTCAAAAAAACACCTGAATATATAATAATTAAATTCATTTTCGTTTTTTGTATATATTGCAAAAAATTTTAGAAAATGGTATTATTTTTAATAAAATATTACTATTTACGGAGGAATTTATGAAAAGAACGAGCAATCATATATGCTTCTTAATCCTTTTATTGACTGTATTATTATCTGGATGTCAAAAAAAAAGTTCTGATTTCTCAGAAGAGCAAACTCCCGATTCTAATACAGTCAATTTGACTGTTTGGGGTGCTCAAGAAGACGAAGAATTGCTCCGTCAGATCATTGACGGATTTCAGACAGAATACCATGGACAGGCGAATTTTATTATTACTTATAAACCACAAGGCGAAGGCAACTGTACTGACGCCTTAATGGCAGATCTAGAACATGGTGCAGATGTATTTGCATTTGCAGATGACCAGTTGAATATATTGGTAGCTTCTGGCGCACTAGAACCAGTGGAAAATGTAGAATCCATCAAAGCATCAAATCTGCCAGAATCCGTTCTTGCAGCATCGGTAAACAATACTCTATATGCTTTTCCACTAACAGCAGATAATGGATATTTTCTTTATTATAATAAACAATATTTTTCAGAAGAAGATATTCTCTCTCTAGATCGAATGTTAGATATCGCTGCTGAACATGGCAAAAAAGTTTCAATGGATTGGTCTTCTGGGTGGTATGTGTATTCTCTGTTTGGCAACACTGGACTCACAGTTGGGTTAAATGACGACGGAATCACCAATTATTGCACATGGAATAGTACTGATGGAAACATCAAAGGAACAGATGTAGCACAGGCGATGCTGGATATGGCAGCACACTTAGGTTTTATTAGTACTGACGATTCTGGATTTCTTGAAGGTGTTAAAAATGGCACAATCATTGCAGGTGTCAGCGGTGTATGGAATGCAATCGCTGTAGAAGAAGCTTGGGGCAGCGGTTTTGGAGCATCAAAACTGCCTTCTTATACTTGTGCCGGACAACAGATTCAAATGACTTCTTTCTCTGGTTATAAGCTTATTGGGGTAAATGCTTATTCTGAACATAAAGAATGGGCTACAAAGCTGGCTGAGTGGATCACAAATGAGGAGAATCAAAAACTTCGTTTTCTTCTGCGTGGTCAAGGACCTTCTAATACTAATGTAGCGATCTCAGAGGAAGTACAAAGTTCTCTTGCAATCGCTGCTCTGTTAGAACAATCAGAATTTTCCTGTCTGCAGCGTATCGGAAGCAATTTCTGGAGTCCAGTCACTACATTCACTGAAAATATCCTAGCAGGAAACTCTTCAGGAGAAAGCCTTCAAGAACAACTTGATACTATGGTTGAGGGAATCATTGCTCCATAGATACAGACTTAAGAAAATAGAACTATAAAACATGCGAAAAAAGGGTCGCTCCGGCAAGGACGTATTCCAACGAAGCCGCGCTCTCGCTCCGTTCCAGACGTAGCGGTACTAAATTCGCAGCCCCTAACGGAACTGCTCATTAAGTACCAACGTCTTCCAAGGGGCTTCTTTTGGAATACGTCCTTGCCTTCGCTAGTTTCTCGATTATTCTAGGAAAATAAAAAAATCATACTATCTATAAAAAAATATTTTTTCTTCTTATAAACTGTGAAACAGCAATTATAATTTATAGTAGTAATTTGCACCTGTGAGGCTATCTTACTTCACAAACTAGCCCATGCTGCAAACTAGCGGAGGAAAGACACTATTCCAAAAGAAGCCCCTTGGAAGACGTTGGTA
>CANRVK010000083.1 GCA_947643285.1 uncultured Eubacteriaceae bacterium | reverse complement strand
GCTTCTGTCAATGTACCTATCTGATTGACTTTAATCAAAATAGCATTTGCTGCCTTCATCTCTATTCCTTTTTTTAATCTCTTAGTATTTGTCACAAATAAATCATCTCCTACTAATTGTATTCTATCTCCTAATCGTTCTGTGAGTTTTTTCCAGCCATCCCAATCTTCTTCCTGTAATCCATCTTCAATAGAAATAATCGGAAATTTATCGACTAAATTTTCTAGATATTCTATCATCTGTTCTGTATCTCGATATACTTCTTCTCCGATCATCCTGCTCTCTCCGGGAAAATAGTACTTCTTTGTTTCCTCTTCGTATAGTTCACTCGCTGCCACATCCATCGCAATTTTTATATCCTTATCAGGTTCATATCCAGCATTTTTGATAGCCTCTACCAAAAAAGTCAATACTTCCTGCGCATCTTTTAAATCAGGAGCAAATCCTCCTTCATCTCCTACTGCTGTAGATAATCCTTTTTCTCTCAATAACTTTTTTAAAGTGTGATAAATCTCTGCACACATCTCCATCGCTTTTTGAAAAGTAGGTGCTCCTACCGGCATAATCATAAATTCCTGAATATCTACGGTATTATCCGCATGTTTTCCGCCATTTAAAATATTCATCATTGGTACTGGTAATGTGCGCCCATGTATTCCTCCCAGATATTGATATAAAGGAATTTCTAAAGAGTTCGCTGCTGCCTTTGCCGCTGCCATAGAAACGCTTAAAAGTGCATTTGCCCCTAAATTCTGCTTATTCTCTGTTCCATCTTTTTTTCTTATCAGTGTATCTATTTTTATCTGTTCTAATCCATTTTCTCCTACTAATACTTCACTTAAATCCTTTGTCACATGTTTTACTGCATTTAAAACACCTTGTCCATGATATCTTTTCTCTCCATCTCGCAATTCCACCGCTTCAAATTTTCCAGTGGATGCTCCAGATGGAACAGAAGCTCTTCCTGTCACTCCATTTTCTAATGTCACTTCTGCCTCTACAGTCGGATTCCCTCTAGAATCTAAAATCTCTCTTCCATAAACATCTACAATTTCTAAATATTGATACATAAAAAACAGCCTCCTTATGAAACATTTGGAAATATCTTCTTTCATAAGTATGGCTATTTTCTACAAATTTATGCGCGTTCTTCTGTTATTTTATCTCACGTATTGTTTCTATTTTTTTATTAACAGGGATTTTCCTGTCATCTCTTCTGGTTGTTCCATTCCCATCATTTCAATGAGTGTAGGAGCGATATCAGCTAAACATCCGCCTTCTCGTAATGTATAGCTCTCATCATAATTCACCAAAAGGAATGGTACAGGATTCGTAGTATGTGCTGTAAAGCTTTCTCCTGTTTCATAATCTAACAACTGTTCTGCATTTCCATGATCTGCACAGATAAACATCTGTCCATTCACTTCTTTTATCGCATCTACTGTCTTTCCAACACATTCGTCTACTGCTTCTACTGCTTTCATAGCCGCATCCTGCACTCCTGTATGCCCGACCATATCAGGATTTGCAAAATTAATGATAATAACATCATATTTTCCTGATTTAATCGCTTCTACTAATTTATCACAGACTTCATAAGCACTCATTTCTGGTTTTAAGTCATACGTAGCTACTTTAGGAGATTTTACTAAAATCCTGTCTTCTCCTTCATTCGGCTCTTCTATGCCACCATTGAAAAAGAATGTAACATGCGCATATTTCTCTGTTTCCGCGATTCTCGCTTGTGTCATATGATGAGCAGCTAAAAACTCTCCTAATGTATTTTTAATAGATGTCTTATGGAATGCTACAAATTTATTTCCAATCGTATCATCATAGTCTGTAAAACATACAAATGTTACATTCAGACGTTTTCCTCTTTCAAATTTATCAAATTCTTCATCACAGAACGCTCTCGTGATCTCTCTAGCGCGGTCTGGTCGGAAATTAAAGAAAATAATCGAATCGTTCTCTTTTATCGTAGCAACTGGCTTTCCATCTTTCATCACTACAGTAGGAAGCACAAACTCATCTGTCTTTTCTTGCTTATAAGAATCCGCTATCGCCTGCACTCCACAATCTGCGGTATTTCCCTTTCCTTCTACCATAGCTCTGTAAGCAGTTTCCACACGTTCCCAACGATTATCACGATCCATGACATAATAGCGTCCCATCACAGATGCGATCTGACCTACTCCTATTTCTTCCATCTTATCTGTCAATTCTTTTGCAAAACCCTCTCCTGAAGTCGGAGCAGTATCTCTTCCATCTAAAAAGCAATGCACATATACATTTTTCAGACCATTTCTCTTAGCTAATTCCAATAGCGCATATAAATGTGTATTATGACTATGCACACCTCCATCAGAAAGAAGCCCAAATAAATGCAGATCAGAATCATTTTCTTTACAATTTTTTACTGCTTTTAATAACGCTTCATTTTCAAAAAAATCCCCATCTTCAATAGATTTTGTAATTCTTGTCAATTCCTGATAGACGATTCTTCCTGCTCCCATATTCAAATGCCCCACCTCAGAATTGCCCATCTGTCCGTCCGGAAGCCCTACCGCTAGTCCGCTCGCATTTCCTTTTACAAAAGGACATTCTGCCATCAGCTTATCCATAACAGGAGTTTTCGCATTCAGAACACAATTTCCTTCTCTCTTCTCATTTAATCCATATCCATCTAAAATCATTAATACTGTAGGTTTTTTATTCATTTTCTTTCTCCTTTACTCATTTTTATCTATTTCAACTAAAATGGAGTTCTATTCCTAAGATATTTTTATTCTAGCACTATTTTCCTTTCTTTTCAACTCTTTTTGTTTTAAACCAAATAAGACTGATTACCGTTTAGTCTACTTGATTTTATTCCATAGTATTAATATCTTAATGGCATACTTTTTTACTTTATTATTTGATATCTTTTCATTTTAGTTGTTCCTGTTTCCAAAATTTTACCATCAATAATTAACATCTTTAATAAAGTTCTAGCTCTTGTTCTACCAACATCTAACCACTGAGCCACTTCCGTTACCTTATATTCCATATCTGGTTGCATCCTATTCAAAATAAATTCCTTTTGTCTTTCCGTTTTTTCTGTCACTTTTTTTAATTCATTCCGAACAAAAGAAAGTTTTAAAATTGTCCTATCTGGTAAATATTCTTCTATCACTTGTGGAGCAATCCATCCTTGATTTTCCGCTACGATAAATATATACAAATTTATAAAAATCTCATATATTTATACTGTGATATTCCTCACAAAATACCTTCCTGTTTCACCGTGTCCGATTTTGCCAGTGCTACTTTCGTTTGATAGAACACTCCACAGGCTTAAATTCCCCAGTAGCGTTAGGTATTTATCCATATTATCCTAAAAGGATATTATGATAGTTGATAATTTGCTAAATTCAGGCTTGCGTTCCAATCTCTGTCTATCACAAGTCCACATTCCTTGCATTTGTAAATACGATCCGAAAGTTTCAAATCTTTTTTGATACTGCCGCAACTCGAACACGTCTTTGAGCTTGGGTAAAAAGTGGTGACTTCCACAAACTCTATTCCATAAAACTCGCTTTTATACTCTATCTGCCTCTTAAACTCATAAAAGCTTTGCTCCCCGATAGCCTTTGCAAGATGTCTATTCTTCCTCATACCTTTGATATTTAATCGTTCCATTACAATTCGAGATGGCTTGGTTTTCACTATCTCGGTTGTGCTCTGATGAAGATGATTCTGACGAATATCCGTGATATGCTTATGGATAACTCGTATGTGAACTATCTGCTTTTGAATATTAGAACACTCTTTTAACGGTCTTTTGTAGATCGGCTTTCTGTTTTTGTGATAACCCAATATATTCTTTTCTATCCTTTGAGATAGTTTTCGCTCTTCTCGCTTTAACCGTTTGACAAGTTTCCTCATTCTTGCAGACTTATTCATGTTCGGATACACTTTCCCGTCAGAACAAGTTGCCAACTCTTTTAATCCAAGGTCAATCCCTAGAGATTTTCCGCTTAACTCTGTTTCAACAGGTTCTACCGAATATCCTACAGATAAATACCAATCCTTTCCGTCATAAGAGATATAAGGATTTGCGTATTTCTCCCCTTTCTGCAGTTTGGGTAATGGTTCTGCTGTCTTTACAAACCCTATCTTTTCCCCGTGAAAGCCTCCGTTTTTCCTTGTAAGGCTTTCGTAGTTCACATAAAAACTTATCTTGCTTTTATGTTTAGACTTGTAATGCGGTTTCCCTCGTTTGCCCGACAACCAATCTTGGTACGCCTTTTCGGCAGTTTTAATCGCTTGCTTCATGACATTGCTGCCTACTTCGGATAACCATACATGTGTCGTCTTTTTCAGCGTGTTATTGATATACTTTCGTATCTCTGCGCCACTTCTATACTTCATACCGTTTTTGCCATTCTCAATGTATTCCTTATAGACACGCTCATTTTCAGACAAAAAGTAGTTATACGCCCATCTGGCAGTACCGACACTTTTCCAAAACAAGGTTTCTTGTTCCAGGGTTGGTTTCAGCCGTATCTTTTTTGCCTTTCGCATAGTTTTTCACCTCGTTCATCCGTCGTTTCGTCTTTTTTTCATGCTGTCCGTATCATGTGTTCGCAAAAATTGTGATAATCCCAATCCAATCATCGGTAAGTTCCTGTTCTTTGCTACACGATGCATATTTCAGTCATACCGCTTTAGAGATGAAAAGCATTTCCTGTTGAATTTGCACCGTTCACA
This sequence comes from uncultured Eubacteriaceae bacterium, assembly GCA_947643285.1. Lineage (GTDB taxonomy): Bacteria > Bacillota > Clostridia > Lachnospirales > Lachnospiraceae > MGBC136627. The sequence continues at coordinate 6,615 of CANRVK010000083.1, read as the reverse complement.
TGATACAAAGGGTATTCGTTACAATAAATTATGGTTCTTTGGTCAAATAATAAATCCATCTCTTGTAATAAAAATATCCCCAACTACTTATTCAATAATTGGAGATATTCCTTTCTTCATTATTTATTATTAGGTAATTGTGAAACACTGAAAGCCATATCCATACTGACTTTTTGAGAATTGCTTCTGCATATCTCCTCCTAACTTATCGTAACATTCACTTTTTAAAAAGTAGAACAGCCAACCAGTCAGCGGAGGCAAGGAAGTATTCCAGAAGAAGCCCCTTGGAAGACGTCGGCACTTAATGAGCAAACCCGCAAGAAGCGGGATTTGCGAATTTAGTACCGCTACGTCTGGAACGGAGCGAAAGCGCGGCTTCGCTGGAATACTTCCTTGCCGTAGCGTCCCCCTTTTGACTTCCTCCATCACCTATTATTTATTATAATTTACAATCTTTCCAAAGTCTAGCTTTAAAGAAGCTCCACCTACTAATCCACCATCAATATCTGGCTGTGCGAATAATTCTGGTGCGCTGGAAGCAGATACGCTTCCGCCATATTGAATACGAATCGCCTCTGCTGTCGCTTCATCATAGATTTCACCAATACACTCCCGAATTGCCTTACAAACTTCCTGTGCCTGCTCAGTAGTTGCCACTTTTCCTGTTCCGATAGCCCAAATAGGTTCATAAGCAATAACTGCTGTTTTCGCCTGTTCAGAAGTCACATTTAAAAATGCGATTTTAATCTGCTGGCGAATCCAATCAATCGTGATCCCTTGTTCTCTTTGCTCTAAAGATTCTCCACAGCAGATAATCGGAGTGATTCCATGTTCAAATGCTTTTTTTACTTTTTTATTTACCGTAATATCTGTTTCTTTAAAATATTCTCTTCTTTCAGAATGTCCGATGATAACATATTTCACGCCTACATCTGTCAACATATTCGGAGCAATTTCACCTGTATAAGCGCCGCTCTCCTCAAAATACATATTTTCTGCACCGATAGAAATATTACTTCCCTTTGCTGCTTCCATAGCTGGAATAATGGAAATAGCTGGTACACAAAATACTACATCCACATCTTCATTTCCTACTAATGGTTTTAATTCATTCACCAAAGCGACTGCTTCGCTAGGGGTTTTATTCATCTTCCAGTTTCCTGCAATAATTTTTCTTCTTGCCATTTCAATCCTCCATTCCTATGCTGCCTTTTTTATTTATTATCTGCTGCTGCTACTCCCGGCAGTTCTTTTCCTTCCAAAAATTCCAAAGAAGCTCCACCACCAGTAGAAATATGAGTCATCTTATCTGCAAATCCTAATCTCTTCACTGCATTTACGGAATCACCACCGCCTACTACTGTAGTAGCATCTTCTAAATCTGCTACTGCACGGCAAACTTCTAATGTACCCTGTGCGAAATTATCAAATTCAAATACGCCCATTGGTCCGTTCCATACAACTGTTTTCGCACCATTTAATGCTTCTTTATATAATGCGATTGTCTTAGGTCCAATATCGAATCCAGACCAGCCAGCTTCTATCGAATCTACAACAGCCTTTTCCGTATCATTAGAAAATTCTTTTCCTACTACATGATCCACTGGCAATAAAAGTTTTACATTCTTTTCTTCTGCCTTCTTTATCATATCCAGAGCATAATCCATTTTATCTGCCTCTAATAAAGACTTTCCAACTTCTTGTCCTTGTGCTTTTAAGAAAGTATATGCCATACCGCCTCCAATGATTAAAGTATCTACTTTCTCCAATAGATTATTGATAACAGCGATTTTATCAGATACCTTCGCGCCGCCTAAGATAGCTACAAAAGGACGAACTGGATTTTCTACTGCTTCTCCTAAGAATTTAATCTCTTTTTCCATTAAATATCCAACTACATTTTCTTTTGTATATTTGGTCACACCTACATTAGAACAATGTGCTCTGTGAGCTGTTCCGAATGCATCATTTACAAAGATTTCATTATCGCAAAGTGCAGCTAATTCCTTCGCATAAGCTTCTGCGCTTTCTTCTTTTCCATATTTAGTTTCTTCCACTCTATAACGGGTATTTTGAAGTAATAAAACTTCTCCTTCTTTTAATTCCTTTGCTGCATTCTGTGTTTCTGAACCTGTTACTTTTGGATCATCAATAAATTTTACATTCACTCCAAGACGTTCTGTCAAAGCTTCTGCTACAGGCGCTAAAGACATTTCTGGTACAGGTTCTCCCTTTGGTTTGCCTAAATGAGAACAAAGAATTACCTTTGCACCCTGATCTAATAATTTTTTAATAGTCGGAATCGCACCATCAATACGATTATAGTTTTGAATCACACCATCTTTTAACGGCACATTAAAATCACAACGAACTAATACTTTCTTTCCTTTTATATTGCTTAAATCATCTACAGTTTTTTTGCTTAACATCTCAAATTTGCTCCTTTCGAGGAATTCTTATCTTTTTTACTCATCTTATTATCAAAAATCTGCTTTTCATTATTATTATAATGAACAAAAGGTCCGGTCCATAAGACCGGACCCAAAAAGGTCTTTTTTGCTTAGTTTAATTCAGCGAAGTATTTAATGGTACGAACCATCTGGCTTGTATAAGAATTTTCGTTATCATACCAAGAAACAACCTGTACCTGATAGGTATCATCATCGAGCTTGCTCACCATTGTCTGAGTAGCATCGAATAAAGAACCATAAGTGATACCAATGATATCAGAGGATACTAACTGCTCTTCTGTATATCCAAAAGATGCGGAAGAAGCTGCTTTCATAGCTGCATTGATGCCTTCTTTTGTGATATCTTTTCCTTTTACAACTGCTACTAAGATAGTAGTAGAACCGGTCGGAACAGGAACTCTTTGAGCAGAACCGATTAACTTGCCGTTTAACTCAGGAATAACAAGACCAATTGCTTTTGCAGCACCTGTAGAATTAGGAACAATATTCACTGCTGCTGCACGTGCTCTTCTTAAATCACCCTTTCTGTGAGGTCCATCAAGTACCATCTGATCACCTGTAAATGCATGAATGGTGCTCATGATACCGCTCTGGATTGGAGCATAGTCATTTAATGCTTTTGCCATAGGTGCTAAACAGTTTGTTGTACAAGAAGCTGCAGAAATAATAGTATCTTCTTTTGTTAATGTGTTTTCATTTACTCCATATACAACAGTAGGGAGATCATTTCCAGCAGGAGCAGAAATAACAACTTTCTTTGCACCAGCATCAATATGAGCCTGAGATTTTGCCTTAGAAACATAGAAACCTGTACATTCCAGTACAACATCTACACCAAGCTCTCCCCAAGGAAGTTTGGAAGCATCTGCTTCTTTGTAAATTGTGATTTTTTTGCCTTTTACGCTGATATAATCTTCCCCAGCTTCCACTTGGTCGCAATATTCATATCTTCCCTGTGCAGAGTCATATTTTAATAAATGAGCTAACATAGCAGGACTTGTTAAATCGTTAATTGCTACTACTTCATATCCTTCTGCTCCGAACATCTGTCTGAAAGCAAGACGACCAATACGGCCAAAACCATTAATTGCTACTTTTACTGCCATTTTTGATTCCTCCTAATGTTAATAAAATTTGATGGATTTTATAATTAACTGCTTGTCCAAATGGAAAAACAGTTCTATAACAACATGAAGTTTGTTAAACAAAAATCAATCTATAGTTATTTTACCTAATTTAGCCAAAAATTTCAAGCTAATTTTTATTTATTTATATTTTTTTTTTTAAATTATTTGTAAAACTTAGATAAAGTATTCCTCTTCCCTATGTTATCCATTTTTTACATCTCATCTTTTACATAACCAGCAATATTATAAGCATGATCGGATATACGTTCTAGATTGCTGACAATATCTAAAAATTCGATTCCAGCAGAAGGTTTACATTCATTATTGGATAATCGCGCAATATGTTTCTCTCTCAATTCTTCCTCTAAAGTATCCACCATATCCTCATACTGGCTCACTTTTCGGACATCTTCCACACTATTTGTCTTTCTCGCTTCCACAGAATAAGCGAAAGCTTCCACCACTCGTCCTCCGATCTCTTCTAAATCTGAAATTGCTGTATCAGAAAAAACGATCTCATGTTCCATTAAATAATTCGCTCTCTCCGCAATATTTTCTGCGTGATCTCCTACTCTTTCTATATCACTGATGCTATAAAATAAATTATTTACGGTCAATTTCTGTTCTTCTGTTAAAGAAAGATTATTAATTTTGACTAAATATTCTGTCAATAATTTCTCCAGATTATTGATAGTTTCTTCTGTATGAAACACTTTTTCTGCTAATTTTTCATCTCTTGTCATCACGGAATCCATAGCGTCAATCACATTTTGCAAGGTCAAACGTCCCATACGCACTACTTCTTCCTTTACCGCTTCTACACCTGCAGAAGGAGTTTCTAAAAGACGGACATCTAAATGCTTTTTTGCTAACACTTCATCTGCTACTATATCATCTTTTTGTTCATCTTTAATAATGAAACCAGATAATTTCACCAGTTGATTTGCAAATGGAAATAATACTAATGTATTTGTAATATTAAAAATGGTATGAAAAATAGAAATCTGAACACTATTTATCATAGAAACTGCCAAGTCTTTCTGAATCTGAAATACAATAAATGTAAGAATTCCAAATAGACCTGCACCTATCACATTAAAAGATAAATGAATCGTCGCTGCTCTTTTCGCATTTTTTCCTGCTCCTGCGCTAGATAAAAGTGCAGTAAAACAAGACCCTATATTTTGTCCTAATGTGATAAAAATAGCAGCATTGGTAGTCACCACTCCATTCATTGCCAATGTCTGCAAAATACCTACAGAAGCAGAAGAACTCTGTAACAACATAGTCACAAGCGCTCCCACTAGAATTCCTAAAATTGGATTACTTCCCAGCACTCGAAATGCTTCCGAAAAAATAGGAGAATCTGTGAAAGGGGCAATGGAACTCGACATAAATTCAAGCCCTATAAACAAAAGAGAAATACCTACCAAAATCTCTCCTATTAAAATCTTTCTCTGTTTTTTACAGAACAAAAGCATAAGCGCTCCCATTCCTATTAATAATGGTGCATAAAATGCTGGTTTTAATACTTCAAAGGCATCTCCTAATTGGCTCATAGATACAATCCATGCTGTAATCGTAGTTCCAATATTCGCTCCCATGATAACGCCGACTGCCTGTGATAATGTTAAAATTCCTGCATTTACAAATCCGACCACCATAACAGTTGTTGCACCACTGCTCTGTATGATCGCTGTAATTAACGCTCCTACTAGAACTGCCATCAGACGATTATTCGTCAAAAATCCAAGCAGCTTCTTCATTTTTCCGCCAGCAGTCTTTTGTAAACCATCTGCCATGATATGCATTCCATATAAAAACATACCCAGACCGCCTATGAATTGAAATATGGCTTTGACATTTTCTACCATTGTTATAATTATCTCCTTTGTTTTTCTAAAACTTTATCTTTTCTTAACATATATTTAATATTATCATATCCTTACTCTTTTTCAAGAAGTTTTTTCTCTCTTTCTATAAACTCTTTTGTTTTTTCTCTTTCCTTTTCGCAGAAAATAAAGTAAAATGATAACATAAAATTTTATTATTTTAGGAGGATTTATGTCAAATTTTATTTTTCCTGACTATCATGTTCATACTTGTTTTTCTGGAGATAGTGAAACTTCTGTTCAAGACATGCTAGATTCTGCTATCCATCTAGGTTTAAAAGAAATCTGCATCACCGATCACTTAGACTATCACTATCCAAACACTCCTGACCTTTTTCTCTTTGATATAGAAACATACTTTTCCACTCTATCTGCCATGAAAGAAAATTATCAAGACAAGTTAGATATCCGAATTGGTGTTGAATTTGGTCTGCAACCTGAACTAGGAGATAAATTATCTCAAATAGCCTCTCAATATCCATTCGACTTTATCATAGGCTCTTCCCATCTCGTTCAACAAGTAGACCCTTATTATCCTCAATATTGGGAAAATAAAAAAATAGAAGATTGTCTTTTTCAATATTTTCAAACGATTCTAGACAACTTAAAAACTTGTAAAAATTTTGATGTCTATGGACATCTCGATTATATCATTCGATATGCACCTATTCCTATCCGAAACTATTCTTTTAAAACGTATCAACTTATTTTAGAGGACTGCCTTAGAACTCTTATAGAAAATGGAATCGGAATAGAAATCAATACTTCTGGTTTCAAATATGGTCTTAATCAGCCACATCCATCTATTGATATCTTAAAGTGTTATCGAAAACTTGGCTGTGAAATCATCACAATAGGCTCTGATGCACATAAAAAAGAACATATCGCCTATGCATTTGATAAGGCAAGCACGATTTTAAAAGATTGTGGATATTCTTATATTACTACTTATAAAAATAGAATACCAAAATTTATTCCCATTTAAAAAATTGGGGGGGGGTGAGTATGTATCTTATTTTGTTGACAGAGGTTCAAGTTTAGTTGACAAAGGTTCGCATAGGAACGATAGTCTTCCAACGAAGCCGCGCTTTCGCTCCGTTCCAGACGTAGCGGTACTAAATTCGC
>CANRVK010000082.1 GCA_947643285.1 uncultured Eubacteriaceae bacterium | reverse complement strand
AACCCGCAAGAAGCGGGGCTGCGAATTTAGTACCGCTACGTCTGGAACGGAGCGAGAGCGCGGCTTCGCTGGAATACTTCCTTGCCGTAGCGGCACTTTGATTTTAAAGTAAGAATGATAATATCATATTTTGCTTTACTTTAAATTGTATTGATAAAAGAAAAATTAAGAATGAATATGTGGTGAATTTATTAAGCTGGTAAGGGAAATATATAAACCAGCTTTTTGTTTGCATAAAATATAAAAAAGAGAAAAATCGTTTATAATGAAATAATATTGAAATAAAACAAGAAATTATTCTAACAAAGCCTTACTTCTATCAACAAAAAAATAGTGATAAACGAAGCTTTTTAGAAATATTAGAATAATTTCACAACAAAAAAGGAATGTTTTACAACATATAGATGTCACGAAGTTAGTTGTATCCGATATATAAACTATAAATAAACTTGAAAAAGATATTTATAATGAAAAAAGGAAGTGATAGGATGCAGATAGGCATTTGTGATGATGAACAAGCGGTGCAAGAAGTGCTCAGTGAAAAAGTGAAGGAATTTTGTCCAGAGGCAGAGATAGTACTTTATCAATCTGGGGAAGAATTGCTTTTGGCAGAAAGCAGACCAGATATTTTATTTTTGGATATTCAGATGCCAAAAAAGAGTGGTATGGAAGTGGCTAGGGAACTTCGCAGAGATGGTGGAAAAATAATTCTTATCTTTATAACCGCGATAGAAGAATATGTATTTCAGGCATTTGATGTGGGAGCATTTCATTATTTGGTGAAACCGCTTTCCAGTGATAAATTTGAAGAAGTGCTGAAAAAAGCGATAAAGCAGTATCAGGAAATGAATAGAAAGATCCCTGAAAAAGAGGAGAAATATTTAATAATTAAGAACAGAGGAATACATACAAAAGTTCTATTAAAGGATATTGTGTATGCAGAAGTTTATAATCGGAAGATTATTTTACATAAGATAGATGGTGATATAGAGTATTATGGGAAGATGTCGGATTTGGAGATGCAGACAGGAGAAGATTTCTTTCGATCACATAGAGCATATTTAATTCATTTTAAATATGTGGAAAAATATGATGCTTCTACCATTTATTTAGAAAAAGGAAAGGCATTTATGGCAAAACAGAATTATCAGGAGTTTGTGAAAAGATATCTGAAATATAATCAGAGGAAAAGAAAAGAATGGCAAATATAGAAATAGAAAAGATAGATTGTTATTTTGAAATTATGAGTAACATTCGATTCTTTGGATCGGTGTTTATTGCCTCTTATTGTTATTATTATTTAATAAAGCAATTTATGAAAAAAGTAGAACGGGTTTGGCTAGTAGGAATGGCTTATTTTATGCCAATGGTAATTTTATATTACATTCCATGTATTATAAGTAATTTTAAAGCGTATTTGATAGGAACAATAGCAGGATTGCTTATGATGTATTTCTTGGAAAGAAAAAATATAGAGCAGAAAATTTTTCTGTCAGTCACTTTTTTTTCCTTACGATGGTTAACTGTTGCGATGGCAGATTGTATCAATAGAGTGTTTTATGAATCTATATTTTCTATGTCGGGACTACCATTACATTGGAAGATGCAATTAGGAATTTTCTTATTGAGTTCTATCATCGATCTTGTTTTGTCTTTTGGGTTCATGTTTTTTTCTGTATGGCTGATTCAAAAAGCGTATTTATATAAAAAAGAAGGCATGACTTTGAAAGAAATGACAATACTTTTGATACCATCTTTATCTGGAATGATTGGATATGAGGTATTACAATATTATAATAAGGTCTATGAAAAGGATACAGGGAAAAATATTTATGATATGTATAGAAGATATAATGGGCTTTGTTTTTTGCAGTATGTATTTTTCTTTTCGGCGATTCTTGTAATCATAGTGATATTTCAGGATATAAAAAGGAGACAGGAGGAAGAAAAACAAAATAGTATTCTTTTGGGGCAGATAGAAGAGATGAAAAGCCATATTGGGAAGGTGGAAAGTCTGTATCAGGATATCCGAGGGTTGAAACATGATATGGGGAATCATTTGACGGTTTTGGAAAATTTATATCAAAAGAAGGAATTTATAGAAGCGGAAAAATATACAGAGAAACTAAAAGATAGATTCTATGGAAAGACAACAGAGATGAATACTGGGAATCCCGTTACGGATATTATTTTGACAGAAAAGAAAAGAGAGGCAAAAGAGAAAGGGATCGTATTTCAATGCGATTTTCATTATCCAGAAAATACAAATATCAATGCCTTTGATCTGAGTGTGATATTAAATAATGCGATTACTAATGCGATTGAGAATAACAGAAAAAATGGACAGGCATATCTCTCTATTTTATCTTACCGCAAAAAAAATGCTTATATGATAGAAGTGGAAAATAGTTTTGAGGGAAGGATAAAGATAAATGAGGATAGTGAACTGCCAGAAACATCTAAGGAAAATAAGAAAGAACATGGTTTTGGGCTTATTCATATCAAAAAGGTGGCACAAAAATATTATGGAGATATTATGATAGAACAAGATGGAAAGAAATTTAAACTAAGTATTTTGCTCATGGCGGAGTGAGAGAAATTTTATAAAAGAAGTGGATATTTTTTTACTATTAAGTAAGAATAGTAAGGATAGCAGAAAAGAAGTAAAGATAGAAAATTTTTTAAAACAGTAGATGTTACAAATATGATTTTATTATGCTGGTAAAGGAGAAGTTTATGAAAAAAGATAAGTTTGCGTGTACATGTAAGAATGTGACATATGGTCAGATCCAAGAGGCGGTAGAAGCAGGTGCTACTACTTATGATGAAGTGCAAAAGATCACTCGGTTTGGTACGGGATGCGGAAAGTGCAGAGAATTTATAGAATATTTCATTCGAGATATGGTAAGAGAAATGGAGCAGAGAGAAGAGTGATGAAAAATACATGGAAACTCGCATCCATTTTATTTTTTATGATTATATTTTTTGTAGGATGCACAAAAGAGCAAGAGCAAACAGATACAGAAATAACTTATAAAAAGATCACAGCAGAGGAAGCGAAAGAAATAATAGATACTTCTAGTGATTATATTTTGTTAGATGTCAGAGAGGAAAATGAGTTTTCAGAAGGACATATTGAGGGAGCTATTTTGATTCCTTATGGAGAAATTTCTGATAGAGCAGAGGAAGAATTACCAGATAAAGAGAAAACGATATTAGTATATTGTAGAAGTGGACGCAGAAGTTCTATTGCAGCAGAACAATTAGTAGAACTTGGCTATACTGATGTACAGGACTTTGGAGGCATCATAGATTGGACTTATGAAATTGTAAAATAGGATTAAGAGATGGATACTATATGACAGGGAGAAATCAGGGGATTTTGAATCGTTTATCTGTAAAACTGATACAGACACGTTATCATTACAGGGAATGGTATTGGATTATTGATGGGATACCGATTGTAAATTATTTAGAAGAACATGTTAAGCAGGAAATGAAAGATAAAATTGAGTTTCAGGGTTCTTTTTTGGGACTTATGAATGCATGGACGGGGAAATTAATCGATAAAGTAGAAAATATTTTTGTATGGAAATTAGTAGAAAGTATGGAAGAGATAAATGTTCCCATTTTAGTATGCGAAGATGATTGTGATTTGAGCTGTATTGTGATTGTAGCGCATATTAGAAAAGATGAAACATATATTTATTGGGATAAAATAGGAATGGTTGATTGGAGAAATTATAGCTTTCAGAAAGAAAAAAGGTCAGGAGTGTTATGGATAGAAGCGTATACAGAAGAAGACTATGATAAATATGGAGCTACATTTTTAAATATCAGTTTGGAAGATGAGGAATATAAAGATTGGTATGCTTCTCATTATGAAGAAGAAATGTTAAAATGTAAACAGAATTATATGAAACCTTATATACAAAAAGAAGAAAATATTCATTGGCTGATAGAAACAAATTGGAAGTTTGAAAAGGGAAATTATGATTTTATGATAGAACAATATCGTAAGATATTTTCGGGAAATATGAAAAAGTTTATGGAAAAGGGAAGTTAAAAGAAGAGATTTTTTATACTAGACTATATTATTTTTGGTTATTTTTCCGATATTATAAGAAATAAATAGAAAAGAGATGTTGATAATAGGTAATTGCGAAAGGTAAAAGAGGGGCGCTACGGCAAAGAAGTATTCCAGCGAAGCCGCGCTTTCGCTCCGTTCCAGACGTAGCGGACACTAAATTCGCCGTTCCGCTTCTTGCGGAACAGCTCATTAAGTGCCGACGTCTTCCAAGGGGCTTCTTATGGAATACTTCTTTGCCTCCGCTAGTTGGTTGTCGGTTCTGCTTTTGGAAAAGTGAAACTTGCGATAAGCTATGAAGTTTCTGTGAGGAGATACAAAGAATAGATATTTATAAAAATTAGTATTTCTATAGCTTTCAGAGTTTCGCAATTATTTATTTTAGATAATTAGAAAGGTGGTGTTTTATTTTATGAATGTGAATATGAATACAAGTGGTCTATGGTTTCGTTCCTTGGTTAGTGGAGGTTTAAAAAGTACACAACAGAAAATGGAACGTCAGGCAGAGTGTGAAAATAAGATAACATTTTTTGAAAATCAGAAAGAAAGCCTGAAAAATATGCAATGTGATACTCTAGAGGCAATCGAAAGAAAGTTAGAGATGCTTCACTCTTATGAAGATCAAATTACTGCTGCTAAACAGGAATATAATAATGAACAGATGTGGCATATACTGGATGAAGCGAAAGAACGGGGAGAGAAGATCGCCGAAGAAGCAGAAAAGATGAAACCAAAGACGGAAGAAGAAAGAAAAGAAGAATTAAAAGAGGAAGCACTTCAGACAGAAGAAGAAAAAGGCGAGTTGACAGAGAGTATGGAAGAAATTTCTGATATAGTAGAGGAAGTATCAGAAGAGTTGTTAGAAGAAACGGAGGAACAGATGATAGAACAGGCAGAGGATTCGGCAGATGCTCTGATAGACCAGAAAGTGATTAAAAAAATATCAGAAGAAGAAATGAGAGAGGATAAAATCTATAAAAGGATTGATTTATATGTTTAAATCATATAAGAGAAGTTTTCTGTTTTGAAAGATGAATTAATAAAAGAAAAGATAACAATAAATGATGGAAAACATATAGAAGAAGTTTTGAAATCAGCAAAAAATTAGCTCTGTACTTGTAGGATAAGAGATTACAAGTGTAGAGCTGTTTTTTTGCTATAGTATAAGAAGGATTGTAAGAAACTTTTTTTGTTAAAAATTAAAAATTTAAACTTTTTATTGTCATTTAGATAAATGGTCAGTTTGAGAAATAGGATAAATACAGGAGCGCTCTCTATTTTTTGGATATGAGTATATAGGATTTGAATGTCTTTATATTGCTGTGGCAAGGTTAATTTTTGTGCTTTGTATCGAATGGCTTTATCGTCTAAAAAAATTGCTCCACCTTGTATTCCATAGTAGTAAAGACTCGCCATAAAAGCTGTTTGCATGTTATATTTTCCTTTCTAATTTTGAATTTATTCTTTTAAGAATATAAAAAATATAAGAATATTTTCCTCATGTTTATTCATAAAAAATTTTAACATATAATCTATGAAAAATCTATGTATTTTTATTACTAGAAGCAGATCATTTTATAAGTGAGGAGAGAAGTAATGGATAGATGTTTTGCTTCTAATGGTAGAAAATATGTCCATAATAAAAGGACTGAAAGAAACAGTCCTCAGTGGCAATGGTGTGCAATATGTTGTTTAATTGCTTCAAAACTTTCTGGGCTGATAATGTGTTCGATCTTACATGCATCATTTAATGCTGTTTGTTCATTGACACCTAAATGTATCAGACAAGAGGAAAGGAGCTGATGGCGTTCATAAATCATTTCCGCAATTTGGAGTCCGGTTTCTGTTAAAGTAATATAGCCTTCTTTTGATACAGTGATATGCTGTTTTTCTCGCAGATGTTTCATGGCAACACTTACACTTGATTTTTTGAAGCCTAATTCTTCTGCAATATCAACCCCACGCACGACAGGTTTTTTTTGGCTTAGAATTAAAATAGTTTCCAAATAATTTTCAGCTGATTCATTTGATTTCATTAATTTTACCTCCATTATAAATGAGTAGATAAATGGAAAGACAGAGAATTAAGATTATTATTAGAATATCATATTTTGAGTTTTTCAGCAATAAGACACTTGTCAAATTAAGAAAATAGTTGTATGTTTTATTTTTTAGAAAAAGATTTGTTTAAGAGAGAAGTATCGTTTTGTAACCTAACAGCAATCTCAACAGCTTAAATAAAAAAGTAATTTTAAAATCTCTTGATGAAGAATGAGAGAGAAAAATTATAATTTTAGTATCACACAGACAATCTACATGCGAATTGTGGATATCGTTTGTTTTGTAGAGAATAGGAGAATGATCTGAAGAGAAAAGAACATATCATAATTGCTAAAATGATTTTTATTTGATAAAATATATAGAAAGTATTTGATTCGGGAAGGAGAAATAGAAGGGGGAGTAATGGGGTATGAAGAATAATGAGGTTATTATTACAGAAGAAAAAGAACATCTTGAAAAAGTGCAGAAAATTATTAAGGAACAGATAGATAAAGTAGAGGAACAATTAAGTGCAAGTAAAACAGATATCATAAACCAAAAACATTATTTATGGGAAAATCTATATGAGATGGATTTGGGGGAGATTGTTTCTAATAGAATGACTATTTCAGAAGAATTTGACAGCTATGAAACAAAAGCAGATAAAAAAAGATTATTATTGAAATTACAAGATAATACCTATTTTGGGCGGATTGATTTTGTTTATGATGGTGATACAGAAGAAGATGTACAAATAATGTATATTGGATTAGGGGGATTGAGAAACAAAAATGGGAGGGAAACAATAATTTTTGATTGGCGTGCTCCTGTTTGTAGTATGTATTATGATTTTGATTTGGGAAAAGCCTATTATGAAGCTCCTGTTGGTTATATGAAGGGTGAAATTGTCCAAAAGAGGCAATTAAAAGTTAGAAAAGGACAATTAGAATATGTGCTGAGTTCTGGTTTTAAAGTGGATGATGAAATTTTACAAAAAGAACTTTCGGAAAATGGAAGTACGAAAATGAGAAATATCGTAGCGACTATTCAACGAGAACAGAATGTAATTATTCGTGATCAGGCATCCAATGTCATGGTGGTACAAGGTGTGGCTGGATCTGGAAAAACATCTATTGCACTTCATAGAATCGCATTTTTATTATATCAAAATCGTAAAAATTTGAAATCAAGTGAAATACTGATTATTTCACCCAATAATATTTTCTCAGATTATATTTCCAATGTACTTCCTGAATTGGGAGAGCAGAATATATCAGAAGTAAGTTTTGATGAAATAGCCGCTCATGAAATGAAAGAGATAGGGAAATTTGAATCCAAATATCAGCAGATGGAGTATATCATAACTTGTAAAGAAGAAAATGATAATAGATTACAGAGAATAAGATTTAAAAGTAGCACATTATTTTTGACAGAAATAAAAAAATTTGTATCAAAATTAGAAGAAACATTATTTTGTTTTTCTGATTATAAGCTGCAAGACTATGTATTTAAAAAAGATCAGATAGAGGGATTATTTAGAACCACATTTATTCATATGCCAATATTTGAGAGAATAGACAAAATGGCGGATAGATTAGCTGATATATATGAATCGGATAAAAATGTAATCGTATCTGTTAATTCTAGAAATGAAATAAAGCAACATTTACAAAATATCGCAGAAATGACAAATATAGTACAAATATATAAGCAGTTCATAGAACAGATGAGTCATAACTATGATGTTTTAGAAAAAGATTATATTTCAGAGGATATGATTTTTTATGAAGATGTTTTTCCTATTGTACTTTTAAATTTTATGTTAAATGGAAAAGAAAAGTCAAAATTCAATAGAATAAAACACGTCATTGTTGATGAAATGCAAGATTATTCTATGGTTCAATATGAGATTCTGAATTATTTATTTCAATGTAAAATGACTATTCTTGGTGATGTAAATCAAGTAGTTGATAGAGAAAATACTGCTGTCTAGATACCATACAGGAAATTTTTGGTGAAAAACTTACTATAGTAAAAATGATGAAAAGCTATCGTTCTACTTATGAAATAGGCAATTTTTGCAGACGATTATGTAATTTAACAGATACGGAAATTTTTGGACGGCATGGAAAGAAGCCTGTATTAGAAGAGTGTGATAATTATTCTCATATGGTTGAGAAGCTTCAAAGAAAAATGGATGAGTTGGATTTATCTAAGATAACAACTATGGCTATTATATGTAAATCTTCGGCAGCAGCTCATAAACTGTATCAAAGTCTTGATATAATTCACAAAGAAAAATGTTATCTCATGAATAAAGAGGATGATAATTTTCATGAAGGTATTTTAATTACAAATTCTTATTTAATAAAAGGGTTAGAGTTTGATCATGTAATAGTGCCAGAAGTGACAGAAAGTGAGTATCATACCAAAAGGGACAGACAAATCTTGTATATTTCATGTACACGCGCGTTACATGAGTTAGATATTTTTTACTATGAAAATAGAAGTCATTTATTAGATGAAGCTATTTAATCATTAAGATTGATAGAAATAGTTTTGTTAAGAAATGTTAAAGGAGGTTTTTATGCCAAAAGACAATATCTTGTTAATCACTACGGATCAACAGCGGTTTGATACTATTAATGCCTGGGGGAATCAAAGTATTTTTACTCCTCATCTAAATTACATGGCGGCTATGGGTTCTAGTTATACCAGTTGTTATGCTGGCTGTCCTATTTGCGTCCCTTCCCGTACTACCATCATGACTGGTGTAGAAGGCTATGAAAGCGGCGTAACTTCTAATGGTTCTCATGCAGCCTTTATGCAGAAATGTACAAAAAATCGTACTACCCTGCCAGCCATGTTAACAGACGCAGGTTATCAGACTTGTGCTAAGGGCAAAATGCATTTTGAGCCTGCAAGGGCACATTATGGTTTTGAACATATGCGGCTGCCCTTAGATTATATGCGAGAATACGATAAAAAACAACCCTTGGCGCGTCCAAAAATCCACGGAATAGGAGAATGTGAAGTAGAACCTGTTCTCTCTACCGTAGAGGAAAAGGACAGTATTACCACATGGATTGCTGATGAAGCCATTGATTTTTTAGAAACTCGAGATACTTCCCGTCCTTTCTTCCTCTGGACTAGCTTTACCAAGCCTCATCCACCCTTTGACCCTTGTCGAAATTTTTGGGAATTATATGTGGATATTTCCCTTCCTTTTCCAGTGACTGGTGATTGGTCAAAAACTATAGAAGACACTCCCCAAGGATTTTTAGCTGGGGCTTATGAAAACACGAATATGCACCTTCTAGGAGCAGAACAAAAACAGGCTAGCCGCAGGGCGTATTATGCCTGCATTACACAAGTAGACTATCAGATAGGACGTATTTTTGGCGCTTTGCGAGAGAATAATCTATTTCAAAATACTTGGGTGATCTTTACTTCTGACCACGGAGAGATGTTAGGAGACCATCATATGTCTCAAAAAAATCTCTTTTTTGAAGGAAGCACTCATGTCCCCCTGTTGATCATGCCACCTCAAGGAAGAGGAGTTCCCCATAATTTAAAAGTGGATCATCTCGTCACTTTAGCCGATTTGTACCCTACTATTCTAGCTATGGCAGGACTGCCTTGTCCGAAAGAACTTTCTGGGAAAAATTTGCTTTCCCCTTCAGAACTACAAAAAGACAGACTGTTTTTCGGCAACAGTCTAAACCGAAATTTCTGTGTCATGGAGCAGAAAATTAAACTGGTCTATTCTGCAGTTGGAAACCATACTTTGTTATTTGACTTGAATAAAGATCCTATGGAACAACATAACCTGTCCGCTGCTTTAGAATACACCGATGTATTTCAGAAACTTTGGAAGCTTTTACTAAATCATACTCACTGTTATACACCAGAAGCACTCACAGAGGAAAACACATTTATTACCTATGATGCTCCTCGCTTTCCGGGAGATATGCCTGGACGGTGGTTTGGTTTCCATTATCATGACTATAGCGTAGATACTTTTCATTGACAAAAGAGGAAAGAAGAAAGGCTGTTGAGAAGCAGATAATCCAGAATAGAGGAGGCTATGGTTTACAAACTAATACAGTTTAAAATAACATATAAAAAATAGTTAAGATTTGGATTTATAGGAAAGTTATGAAAATAGGAGGAATAAGAATGAAGATACAATATTTAGGAACAGCAGCGGCAGAAGGAATACCAGCGATATTTTGTGAATGTGAAACTTGTAAAATTGCCAAAAAAAGGGGAGGGCGTAATCTTCGAGGGCGTTCTGGATGCGTGATTAATGATACTACTTTAATCGATTTCCCGCCAGATATCTATTCTCTATCGCTTCGGATGAATTTAAATTTGGCAGCTATAAAAGATGTATTTATCACACATTCTCATTCTGACCATTTCACTCCAACAGAATTATTACTGCGTATGCCAGGGTGCTATGCGACCTTAATAGATGACACACCACTTAAACTTTATGGAAATGAAGAAACTAAAAGAGTGTTAAAAGAAGCTGTGATAAGTGAGTTTAAGAAAGAAGAAATAGATTTTATTGAATTTCATTTATTAGAGTATTATAAAACAATAAAATCTGAAAGCGGTGTTTTCCTGACTCATCTTCCAGCAAATCATAAATTAGATGAAAAAGCAGGGATTTTTTTGGCAGAAGAAAAAGAAAAAAGATTTCTCTATGCCCATGATACAGGCTGGTTTTTAGAGGAAACGTGGGAATATTTGAAAGGCAAAGAATTATCTTTGGTCAGTTTAGATTGTACACATGGAAAAAATAGAGATGATGGAACTCATATGGGTTTTCCTAATATTTTAGAAGTAATAGAAAAGTTAAAAGAAATTGGCTGTATGACGGAGAAAACAGGTGTCATAATAAACCATTTTTCACATTATGGACAAGCTAATTATGAAGAGTTATGTGAATTAGCAGAGCCTTATGGAATTACAGTCGCTTATGATGGAATGATAATACAGCTATAAAGACTGCTTTTATCTCTTGAAAGCTTAACAGATACAAGTCAACAACCATTATAGTTCAGCCTACTTTAAACTTTAACATCAAAGGAACGCTCCGGCAAAGAAGTATTCCAGCGAAGCCGCGCTCTCGCTCCGTTCCAGACGTAGCGGTACTAAATTCGCTGAACCAGTAGGTTCGCTCATTAAGTGCCGACGTCTTCCAAGGGGCTTCTTATGGAATACTTCCTTGCC
>CANRVK010000081.1 GCA_947643285.1 uncultured Eubacteriaceae bacterium | reverse complement strand
AGTACCAACGTCTTCCAAGGGGTTTCTTTTGGAATACTTCCTTGCCTCCGCTAGTCTGTTGACAATTCTACTCTGTGAAAAGTAAATTTCACAATAACAAATAAAATAAAAAATTTAAACTGTTACCATAAATAATTACTATTCCATCTTTTTATTCTATCACTCTTCTATATATTATAAAGAAGTCCTCTTTCCACAAATTAGAACAGCCACCCAACTAGCGGAAGCAAGAACCTATTCCAAAAGAAGCCCCTTGGAAGACGTCGGCACTTAATAAGCGGTGCGGTCACGCGCCGAGAATTTAGTGTCCGTTACGTCTGGAACGGAGCGAAAGCGCGGCTTCGTTGGAATAGGTTCTTGCTGTAGCGAATCTTTGGTGTTAAAGTAGACTTAAACTATAACCATGTTCTTTTGGAATCATTTCTTCCCTTAAGCTACTTTTTACCCTGATTTGTTTGTAGGAAATGAGTTTAGGTAGTTAAAATATGGATTAATTCCATAGGAGTATCAATGATATAGTCTGGTTCTTTTGTCTTTAGAAACTCTTTCTTCCGAAATCCCCATGTCACACTCACAGATGGAATTCCTGCATTTTTAGCAGTCTGTATATCCACTTCTGAATCTCCTACATAAAGTGCCTGTTCTCTTTTCCCACCTAACTCTTCTATCGCTTCCCATACACTGTCAGGAGCTGGTTTCTTTGAAATCTGTGGTGTTCCAATCGCCACATCTATCTTGTCTTGAAAGAAATCTTTACACAGTTCCTTAGTCGCTGCATCAAACTTATTAGAAACCACCCCGATTTTTATTTTCATCTCTCTTAAAGTTGTCAACAGTTCTATAATAGAATCGTAGGGTTTGGTTTTATCTTTGCAGTGTTCTTTATAATAAGCCCGAAAACTTTCTAAACACTTTTCTATATTTTCTATAGAAGTATGTTCTGGAACAGATCTCTCTATCAATACTTTTGCTCCATTTCCAACAAAATTTCTCACTTCTTCTAAATCTCTTTCTGGATAATGATATTGTCTTAATGCCGCGTTAACTGCATCTTTTAAATCCTCCAAAGTGTTCAATAATGTCCCATCTAAATCAAAAATCACAATGTTATACATTTTCTTCTCCATTCTTTTTCCTCTGCTTTTTCAAAAAATATCTCTTTATGATACTCTTTTTCTGTTATTATAAAAGTTTTGATTATTGTTATAAGTTATGCGTTGATTTTTATAAACTTAGATCAAACTTTCTTTGCCAGAAAAAACACACCCTCATAATATATCCATATAGTATTATTGTCAGCGACAAAAAAATGACTTCCAAAGAAATTGTCTGTTGATGTAATATTAACACTGCGGACTTCCTCTATTCCATTCCACCATTCTCCCAAATTAGCCCTATAATCCTGAACTAATGTTTCTTCTGTATAAGTTTCATGTTGATATTCCACTTCTGTGAGGTTCATATTATTACCGTTTTGAAATATTGCATCAGCTTGATAAGTAATCATATACTCTTTAAAAGCTTCACATTCTTCTGTTGACAAGGCAGAAACTCCTGCTGCCTGATAATCCTGCACTTCCCATGTACCATAGTAAGAAGAATTATTGGTTTGTTCTTCTTGTTCTGTATTCTGATCATTCTGATTTGCTTCAGTAGTAACGCTATCTGTTTTACTTTCCATATCTGATTTTTCTATAATAACAGTCATAGTGTTGGTATCATTCTCATAACTTGATTCTTCTGTTATCGTAGAAGTATTATTATTTTGAGATTCTTTTGTATTACTACAGCTACTTAATGCAATCACTAATGACCCACATAATATCATAAGTAAACGCTTTTTCATTTTTCTTTCTCCTTTGCATACCTTCATTTTTTAGTAAATTCATTCTATCACTAAGCTGGATAAAATTCAATCACAAAAATATTGTAAACATGATTAAGGAAAATGATTCTATACTTATACTGTTAGTACTGCAACTATAGTAAAGAGATAAAATTTGGCACAATTAGTTTTAAATATTTCAGCCTGATAAATAATCATTAAAATATAATATTTATCCTGTCAAATTTTAGTTTAAATATCTATTTCATATATATTTTTATGATAATTTCTGGAATTAGAAGCAATTTTATCATTATTAAGTATTTTCTTTACTTTTACATTAAAAATATTTCTACCTGCAGTATGTATAATAAGTTGCTGTATTATCCTAATTGTTTCATTACTGTTTTTTCAATATTCTTGAAAATGTAGTCAACGTGCTATATAATAGACTTCTAAAATAAAGGGATAAATGAAAGATGAAATATCTATGAATAATGAAAATATAAATTGAAAACTGTGTGTAGAAATATTAAAAAACTTATTCAAATAGGAGGTTTAACTATGGGGTTAAGAGAAGAAGCTGCTAAAGTACTAAATGCAGCATATCAAATTGCACTATATACATCAAATTCAACCTGTTCTCATCAAGACTTTATAGATTATGTAATTGACAACACACACTTAACCTATAAGTACATATTATTTACAGCGATTTTATCAAAAGCAACTGATGAAAATATCAATCCTCTGTGTTTACAGAAACAATCCACATTACTAGGAGCATATGATGCAAGAACTATTTGTCACAAAGTTATTGTACCATTTGAAATAGAAGTTTTAAAAAAAGCTCTTGGCGGATCGAATGAGCCTTTTCTGAATAAACCTGCTCGATTTCCTGAATTAGATAAGGCAAATGCTGTCCGAAGAGGTAATGATCAAGCCATATTAAATGCTTTGTGTGATAATCTTCCACTAATATCCTCTTCAGCCGATGCATATCAATGTCTGATTTATTTGTTGTGTAAATTAATTCAAATCAGGGATGAAAGAGAAAAACTAACACTTTTCATGATTGATGATTCTACTAATCTTCCATCAAAACTGTTGCAATATATTAATGAGGCTTTGAAAATCAGCTATGAAGGTGAAGTCCTCACTCTCATGGTAGCAGGAATCTATCATCTAATGTATCTGCATAATCCTGATATTATAGTAGAAGTACATCCTGTGAATCAGAGTGGAGCTTCTGGTCGTGAAGTCAGCGATCTAGATATTTATATTAATGGTAAACTCATATCCTCCAATGAATTAAAAGACAAAAAATATACAGAAACCGATGTTCGTCATGCTGCTGATAAAGTCATGTATGCTGGTGGAACAAGAATGTTGTTTATTGAAGGTCCTCGTGGAGAAAAAGATAGTGATTTCATAAATACGATTCAAAATGAATATATGTCCCGTAATTTCATGCTTCGCATTTTATCCTATCAATTTTTCTTATCAACTATGATTTCTTCATTGGAAATCATCGACTGTAATGAATTCGTGCGATTTATTCTGCAAACTGCTCATGAAACCAAATTTAAGAAAGAAGTAATATCCTATCTAGATAAACTCGCACAACAAATATTTGGATTAAAAAGGAACTAAAATAAAGAGGTTGTTGCAAAATGAATATTAAATACTAAATATTGTATATATAATATAAAATTTTTATTTTGCAACAGCCTTTTTTTCATAGTAAAAAATATACGAAATCATCTAATTTGAAAATATGGATCACTTAAAACTTCTCTAAGTCAAAATCAACATATTTTACTCCTACTAAATCTAAATCATTTCCTTTTCTAAATATGTGACTACTGCTCTTGCTACGGCTTCTGCCATTTTACAAGGCACAGCATTTCCAATCTGTGTATATACTACTCCTTTGTTTCCGCAGAAAACGTAATCATCAGGAAAAGATTGAATCCTTGTAGCTTCTTTTATTGTAATTCTTCTTAACCTTTTAGGTGCTTCTTTACTCTCTGGTACAATAGTTCCATTCATTAACCCTTTATGATAATCAACAATCCAATCACTTGATGCATCTCCATAAAGATAATCTTCATCTACAAATGGTGTTTTATTTCCCCCCATAGAAGCAGGTAAGGTATTTGCATAACCGTCAACATCTATCGGTCGTCCTTGACCATTAAAGTACATCCCAGCATATGGAGATTTCCTCATAATTGGATGAGTAGCAAATATAATCTTTGCTGTACAAGTATCTGGATTTTGATCTGTACCTGCTTTTCCTAAAGATTGCAATATTTCTCTAACCGTTGAAGCCTTATTCTTTTGTTGAATAAGCAGATCGTTCATAACATATTCAAAGAATGGATCGTTATTATTTCTTATGCCAATGAAGAATACTCTCTCTCTCTTTTGTGAAACTCCATATTCTATAGCATTCAAAATAAATGGCACACAGTTATAACCCAGAGCATAAACTCGCTCCAAATACTTTCTGCGCACAGATTCCCATTTTTCTAACACCCCAAGTGCTTTAACATTTTCCATAACAAAAGCTTTCGGTCGAATTCTCTCAACTATATCAAGAAATGTAAAAATCAATTTACTTCTCTCATCATTAGGATTCATTTTCCCTGCCACAGAAAATCCTTGACATGGAGGTCCTCCAAAGACAAAATCAACACCCTGAAAGCGATCTATCGATTTAAGTATATTATTCACATCATCATTAACCATTACTCCAGCGGCATGATTCACATTATATGTTGCCGCTGCTTCACTCATCAGTTCGTTTGCAAAGACTACTTCAATCCCTGCTCTTTCAAACCCTATATCCATTCCACCAGCTCCAGTAAAAAGGGATACCGCAGTCATCTTATTTGCCATTTTCTGTTGCTCCTTCATCATTACAGTTTGAATTCAATTTGATTATAAACTGTTTCTAACCTAGAATCAATACCTCATATCAAATCCAAAACACTGACATTTACTTTTTGATTTTTTTAAAATAAGAAATATGTTTTGTAAATTCAATTATAGTTAGCCTGTCTTAAAGTCAAAGGTTCGCTACGGCAAGGAACTATTCCAAAAGAAGCCCCTTGGAAGACGTTGGTACTTAATGAGCAGTTTCTAGGGAAGCGAAACCGCGAATTTAGTACCACTACGTCTGGAACGGAGCGAGAGCGCGGCTTCGTTGGAATCGTTCCTTGCTGGGGCGAACCTTTGCCACACTCCCTTCCCCATCATTCTACAATTATACTATACGTTCCCAAAACCCCATCTAAAAGCTCATCAAAACATCTCTGTATTTCTCGCTTCTCACCGAGAGAAATAGAATAACGAAATTCAGCATACCCAGATAAATCCATTTTAAAATTTGTTTCCCAAGTATTATTCATAACCCAAGAATAAATATCTCTATCATTATATTCTAATTTCCCATCGCACAACTTAACCGGATGATGTTTCATCTCTCCCATATAAAACAATGGAACATCTAAAGTCTGAATCGAAACGCTGCCCTTTGAAGTCTGATATATCATTCCATAATCAGACATATAATATTCCATACAAGTTCCCGGCAACTGTTCTACTCCTGGCATAAAAGGTTCTGTCCCTTTTTTCAGATAAATCTTTCTATCAGGAAGCTCTAAAGTCAATGGCAAATAAATACTTTCAATATTATTAGAAATTGTTTTTGCCAATTTAAGTTTAAAATCTATCTTCGGAATGAGGTGATACATCTTAAAAACAACAGAACAATAATTTGTTCCCTCTAAAGAATACACAAACTCTAGCGTAGTAAATATTTTCCCCTGCTCCAAACATTTTACCTCTATTAACTCTCCCTGATATTGTACTGCATGTTTTCCACGAATATTCCGTCCTAAAATACTGCGTTCTGAATAATCATTTGTGCGGATAGAAGTACATTCATAAATAGGAGTAAAAAACCTTGCTAATCCTTCTCCTAACATTTCACATTCTTCTCTTTTATTATAAAAAGAAGTGATCCCCTCTCCTATCCTATAAGTGATTTTAAACCAGTCATTTTCTATCTCATATGGCAATTTATAAGTAATAGGCTCATATTCATTTACAATATCCTGAATACGCTCTGCTCCGATATAACACTGTCTTGTATTTATCACTTTTTTTATAGGAGGAAGTTCTCTATATTCATATTCTCTTACTTCTTTTGAAGAAAAAGTATCTATAAAACTTATCAATACTCCTCTAGGGTGAGAAGAAATCTGGCAGGGAATTTCTTTCTTATCAGCACTTCTTATGATTTGTGCATTTTTCATAGACATACTTTCTATGTAAAATTCCACTGGCATCATTCCCTCAGAAGTTCCTGTGTTTATAACTTTAATTTTTCCATTTGTATTATAATATCGTAAAATATCCCCTATCTCTGCTGCTGTTCTATTGAGCATAAGAGAAGCGCTCTCATGAGCTTTAGAAGCATAACTGGTCTTACGCATATCCAAATTAAGAACCATCGTATCATAAGGATTCGTTATGGTAGCAGAATGTCCCCAAGTATGTTCTGAATACAACAATAAATTATCCTCCGCTGCCCTTGCTTCTCGCGGATATTTCTGATACACAGCAGAGTCTAGTCTTCCACACAAATGATAAATTCTCTGTGCCTCTTTATAATGTTTTACCGCATAAGGAGTTGAACCAACACCATTTGCCCACCAATCAGTAAAATCACCCTCTAATACAGGAGCATCTTTTAATTTATCTTTTATCGCGGAATATAGTTCCTGTAACGATACCATTTTCAAACATACTTCTGTCCCATATCTTTTCTGAAAAGCTTCTATTGTCCGTAAAATTTCTATATTAGGCGGTGCATTATCACTGAATACACCAGATACTGCACAGACAATAAAATCATATGGATAACCTTGTTCCTCACAAGAATTCAAATAATCATCTACATTTTTCTTTAAAGTAGAGATCGAATCCTCTAGTTCTTTTTCCCTTCCAAGATAGCTATCTGTCATAAAATTAGGAGAAACATTAGGCTTAATTCCTAAAACATTTCCTAAATTATAATGTTCTCCATTCCAAACAAGAAGACTTTTTCCCTCTTTATTTTTCCACCAATAAGCGTTCTGATTCTGATACAGTGGATACATACCATGATGAGTATGAACATTCGTGAATAAAAACTCCACTCCATGTTCTAATAAAGCA
Organism: uncultured Eubacteriaceae bacterium; assembly: GCA_947643285.1. Lineage (GTDB taxonomy): Bacteria > Bacillota > Clostridia > Lachnospirales > Lachnospiraceae > MGBC136627. Next base: position 4,348 of record CANRVK010000081.1, on the reverse strand, counting down.
TCTCTCTGCCCCATAGAAATCCCATTAATATCTGCTGTCATAGCAGTTTTTATATCTATTTCATGTTCCTGAAATAAAGTATTCATTTCAGATAAACGCTTTCTATAAACCTCATAATCTAAAAGATCTGTAAAATTCAAATAAGAAGCTGACATTCCGATTTGACCTGTTTTTACATAATGAAAAAAATCATTTTTTTCTTCTGGTGTAGCCTGTGAAAAAAAGCGTTCTACGCAAAAATAAGTTTCACAGTTCCAACGAAAACCCGCATTTTTTTCTGAACTTTTCATGATATTTAGAACAGAGTGAATATAATGTGCCTGTTCATCTAAAATTCGTTCCTGCAGATCCGTATAACCGATATCTGTATGAGAATGATGTACTACATAAATAGTCTTGATAGAGTGATTCATAACTATTCGTATCCTTTCTTTTCTTTATAATTTTTTGATAAGTGATAATCCCTGCAACGTGCGCAGAGAAGTTTCAGGACTGTGATAAATAAGTTTTATTTTATCCGAAAATAAAAATCCCTCAGAAAAATAAATAAAACTGTTGGATATCTGCCCTCCAAAAACGACACAATCTGGAGAAAAACTTTCTAAAAAAGGGAAAATAGCCTCTTGAATCATTTTTCCAAATTCTAAAAAACAAGCAAGCGCATTTGGATCATTTTTCTCAGCGAAATGAAATAAATCTAATCCAGAAAGTGGTTCTTTCATAAACTTCTCAGAAAGCTCTTTTAAGCCCCGAATGGAAATATAATCATCAATTATACTGTTTCTAAAAGGCGTATTGTATACCCAGCCTTTAGGAGGAATCCCTTTCGTTTCATCTGTAGAAAGACAGCCATCTATACTAAAAGCAGAACCGCAGCCCGTGCCAATACACAAATACATCACTTTAGAAAACATACGGGCTTTTCCAAGCGCACATTCTCCAATGGCGAATCCAGAAACATCATTCAAAAAAGAAATAGGAACACCACGAAGACAAGAAAGCGCTGGTTCTACCTCAAATAAATGCTTAAACTCTTCTTTTAAATTTATCTGAAATAAAGCATCATACTTAGCAATTCCCTTTATAAGACAAATTCCATTTTCATAATCAAACTCTCCCGGAAAAGCAAAACAGATTCCCCTAATATTTTCTTTATCTGGAATATACCCCAACAATACCACAAAAATATGAGCGAAGTTCTGTAAAATAACATCTTTAGAACAGACTGCCATAGACGGAAAATTCTGTATCTGACAGATAAGATCACTCTCATTATTCAAAACAGCGCCTTTAATCGTATTGCCTCCCACATCAAAACAAATCGTATAAGTATTTTTCATAATTTTCTCCTAATGCCGAATATTTATCATAAATTTACTGCTGCTGGCAGGATAGAAACTCTCTGAATATTCTATTATCCTATCATTTCTTGTTTTTCCAACAGAAGAGATAAAAATTACAGGTTCAAATTTATTGATTTCTAAAAGGTCAGCCGTTTCTTTATCAGGAAGAATAACTTCTAACTCTCGTTCAGCGTGCTTCACTTCCAAATCATTTTCATTTAACACTTCATAAAAAGATCGGTTAGAAAAATCTATCTGTTCCATATTCGGAAACCTTTCATAAGGGACATATACTGTAGTCAAAACAACTGGATGCCCTTGATTATATTGAGGTATAGTTCTAAGACGGGTGAGCATAGTAACGTTTTTTCCTTTTTTGATATTTAATTTATCAGCCATATATTCATCTGCCTTTTTTACTTCCAGACATAACACTTTTGTCAAAATTTCATAATGATACTTTTGAGCCTCTTTACGATAGCTAGAAATATATGAAGTTGATTCATGAATCAGTTTCGTTTCTGTAACAAAAGAACCTATCCCCTTTTTACGTACAATATAGCCCTGCATCACTAATCTATTTAATGCCTGTCTAACCGTAGGGCGGCTTGCATTTAAAAGTTCAGCGAGTTCATTTTCCGTAGGTATTTGATCTCCGGGTTTTAACTCACCATTTTTGATACGATCCAATATATAATATTCTACCTGTTGATGCAGCTTCATAAAAAACTCCTTTCTTTTTATACTTTTATTGCTGTTAAGTATAGCATAGAACATTCTAAATGTAAATACATTTATAAAAAAATAAAAATAAATATTGATAAATGTATTTACATATTGTATAATCAAAATATAAAAGCTTTCTCCTAAAAATTCAAAAACAATAATAAAAAACATAGAAAGGAAAATATACAATCATTATGTATATAAGTAAAAAATGAAAACTATAAATTATGATCAAAAACCTTATAAAGTAATAAAAACAGAAGAAAAATGTGCATGGACAGGTTACGAAAACATTATAGAAGAGTTAAAATCCAAAATAAAAGAACATAAAAAGACTGTTTTTGTGATAGATTGTTATCCCGGAGTCTATCAAAAAGAAATTCTGGAAAATTTCAAAAAATTAAATCCATGTTTAACAATCAATAGTGATGACTGTGCTGTGACACCAGAGGAATTAGAAAAACTGATAAAAGAAGATATGACACAGGACAGAGTCTTTGGAAAAATGACCACTCATTCACTCGCTGATTATTTTAAAAAAGACCTTCTAAAAGAATATAAAGAAAAGATAGAAGCGGAAAAAGAAGGACTCATATTTCTCTATGGTGTAGGAGCATCACTGATAACAGAAGGAGATATTTTTATTTATGCAGACATGCCGCGCTGGGAAATACAGCTCCGCTATCGAAAGGGAATGGCAAATTGGAGAAGTTTCAATGAAGATGCCCCTATTCTCACCAAATATAAAAGAGGTTATTTTGCAGAGTGGAGGTGGGCAGATAAACATAAAAAAAAGATTATAAAAAATATAGATTACCTATTAGACACAACTCAGGAGAAAAATCCTTCTATGGTGACATCAGCAGCCTTTTTTCAAGCATTAAAACAGACAGCAAGAGAGCCATTCCGTTTAGTTCCTTATTTTGACCCCGGAGTTTGGGGCGGACACTGGATGAAAGACAACTTCGGTTTAGCAGAAAATAAAAGTAATTATGCATGGAGTTTTGATGGCGTGCCAGAAGAAAATAGCTTAAGATATCAGTTTGGAGAAGTTTTTCTTGAAATATCAGCCATAGACTTAGTATTTTTAGAACCCAGACCCCTTCTCGGAGAAAGAGTTCATGCTCGGTTTGGAGATGAATTTCCAATCAGATTTGACTTATTAGATACAATCGGAGGTCAAAACCTTTCTTTACAGGTACACCCTTTAACTGAATATATCCAAGAAAAATTTAATATGCACTACACCCAAGATGAAAGCTATTATATTTTAGATACACAAGAAGAAGAAACCTTTGTTTATCTAGGAGTGAAAGAAAATGTTGATAAAACAGCTATGGAAGAAGACCTCTATAGAGCACAGAATGGAGAAATTATCTTTGAAGCAGAAAAATATATCAATAAACTTCCTGTCAAAAAACACGATCACATTTCTATTCCAGCAGGAACAATTCATTGTTCTGGAGCAGGAAACATGGTATTAGAAATTAGTGCCACTCCATATATCTTTACATTTAAACTGTGGGATTGGCAGAGAACCGGATTAGACGGAAAACCCAGACCTATTCATTTAGAACATGGCATACAAAATATCCAGTGGGACAGAGATACCGATTGGATCTATCAAAATTTATACCATCAGGAAAAAGAGATTTATCAAGATGAAAATGAAAAAATAGAACAGACTGGTTTACATGAAAGAGAATTTATTGAAACATTCCGGCACACAGTTTGGACAGAATCCACACTTGAAACAAAAGGAAGTGTAAATATGTTAAATTTAGTAGAAGGACAGGAAGCTATTATCTTAAGTGAAAATAATGAATTTTCTCCATTTATTGTACATTATGCAGAAACCTTTATTGTTCCAGCTAGTGTAAACAAATATAAAATATGTCCAGCAGAAGGAGTAGAAAAAGTAATATTGATTGTAGCAAGAGTAAAATAGAAAAAATGTCATTTTTATAAATGGTTCGCACCGAGCAGCACCTATTCCAACGAAACCGCGCTCTCGCTCCGTTCCAGACGTAATGGACACTAAATTCGCAACCCTTATCAGGGCTGCTCATTAAGTGCCAACGTCTTCCAAGGGGTTTCTTTTGGAATAGGTGCTGCTCGGTGCTAGTTTATCGCTATTCTAAAAAAAAATTTATGTCCTTTCCATTCTTTTTAAACAAGTAAAAATGTCTACTTCCAAACATCTACATTTCATTTCTTAATTTATAACTATAAATGAGCAAATTTAAAATTTTGCACAAATTTTTCCGTCATACAACGAC
>CANRVK010000080.1 GCA_947643285.1 uncultured Eubacteriaceae bacterium | reverse complement strand
AAGTATTCCAAAAGAAGCCCCTTGGAAGACGTTGGCACTTAATGAGCAGTTTCGCAAGAAGCGAAACCGCGAATTTAGTGTCCACTACGTCTGGAACGGAGCGGGAGCGCGGCTTCGTTGGAATACTTCGTTACTGGGGCGGAAAACCCCAAATAAATCTTAAAAACCATAAAAATAAGACACGGATTTCTCTTTCCCTGTCTTATCTTTATAATACAATATCCCTATCATCCCTGCGCCTGTTTTTGTTCTATCGTAAACATTCCCCTCATTTCAATAATAGGTCCGCCTGTATTCTCAATATATTCTCTTGTCACCGTCACTCTGCCGATATTATCATCTTTCGGAATTTCATACATGATATCCAACATAAATTCCTCAATAATAGCCCTTAATGCTCTCGCTCCTGTATCCTTTTTTAACGCCTTCTCCGCTATCGCCTCTAATGCACCTTCATCAAATTTAAGCTGCACTTCATCCATTGCCAACAGTTTTTCATATTGCTTTAAAATAGCATTTTTAGGCTCTTTTAATACCCGAATCAGCATGTCCTTATCTAGAGCATCTAACGTATAAATAATCGGCAAACGACCTAAAAATTCTGGAATCATCCCAAAATTTCTCAGATCTTCTATGATAACTTTCTGAATCAAATTCTTATCTTTATCATATTTATCTTTTAATTCGCCTCGAAATCCCATCAAAGACTGTTTTGTTAATCTTTCTTTAATAATCTCCTCTAACTCTGGAAATGCTCCTCCGCAAATAAATAAAATATTTGAAGTATTTACTGTAACTAAAGGAACCATCGCATTCTTACTATTCGCTCCTACAGGCACTTCTACATCTGATCCCTCTAATAGTTTGAGCATCCCTTGCTGTACCGATTCCCCACTCACATCTCGATTATGAGTATTCTTCTTTTTTGCGATCTTATCAATTTCATCGATAAAAATAATTCCTCTCTCTGCTTTCTCCACATCATTATCCGCTGCCGCTAATAATTTAGAAACAACGCTTTCGATATCATCTCCGATATATCCTGCTTCTGTCAAAGAAGTAGCATCTGTAATCGCTAAAGGAACATCTAAAAGTTTTGCCAATGTTTTCACTAAATATGTCTTTCCACTTCCTGTAGGTCCAATCATGAGCATATTTGACTTTTCAATTTCCACTTCTCCATTTTTATTAGCATTTGCAACTCTTTTATAATGATTATATACCGCTACTGAAATCACTTTTTTCGCATGTTCTTGTCCTACCACATAATCATCTAATTTTTCTTTTATCTTATGTGGTGCTGGAATTGATTTTATATCAAAACTCGGTTTCTTTTCTTTTTCTTCTTTTGGTTTTTTCTTTTTTATCTTCTGTCTGGATGGAATCTCATCCTGTGAATTAGATAAATTAAAAAAATTCATATTAGAAAGTTTCATTAAATCACTATACTGCATTCCTGTATTGTTCTGTAAAGAATCAAATGTCTTTTGCATACAATCTGAACAAATACAAATATTCCCCGGCATAGATATCATTTTTCCAGCCTTGCTTTCAGGTCTGCGGCACATATAACAGATCTTTTCATATTCATCACTCTTTGTTTCAGAAGATTCTTTTTTATTCTTTTCCATAGTTTCTGTCTTTCTATCCTCTTTTTTCTTTTCTATTTCTTCTCTATCTTCTGTATCTCTATATTCATCATCTTTTTCTAACATACTTTTCTCTCCTATCCTATCTACCATATAAATTCCATTTTCTTTCTTTATTATAAGGCACAATGCTATTTAGTACAAGTGAATAATTTCTAAACAACTTCTAAAAATTATACAAACCATGTTTTTTATTTCCCCATAAAAAAAATTTACAGGGGTTGTCATAAAATGAATGTTACATACTAGATATTATAAACTCAGCTCCATATCTAGTAAAAACTTTTATTTTGTGACAACCCCTTGTAAATTCTATATCTTATACTTTTCTATTGTTCTATCTTTCCTAACGTAATTTCTAATTCTCTTTCCACATATTCATGATTTTCCATATATTCTACAATTATAGTCACAGTTTCTCCTGCTCTATAATATTGTAGTAAATCCTGTAAATCTGCCATACTTGTTATGGTTTGACCATCAAATTTTGTGATGATGTCATATTTCTTAATCCCTGCTTTTTCTGCTGCACTTCCTTCTAAGACTTGCTGAACACTGATTCCGACAGGAGTTCCATAACTGTTAGAATAAGAAGCATCAATATTCACACCACGAATTCCGAGATAGCCTCTTTCTCCTTCCTCTACAAGAGTTCTAGTCTTACGATTCATCAATTCATTTAAAATATCCATAACAGAACTGATAGGAATTGCATATCCCATGCCTTCTACTCCATTTTTTAAGGCTTTCGCAGAGTTGATTCCGATCACTTCGCCTTTCATATTTAAAAGAGCGCCTCCACTATTTCCAGAATTGATGGCTGCATCTGTTTGTATCATATTTAAAGTCAAATTTTCAATCGTCACCTGACGGTTTAAAGCGCTCACACATCCAGTTGTCACAGATTGACCATAGCCTAACGCATTTCCAATCGCAATTGTTCCTTCTCCTACTTTCAATTCATCGGAATTTCCTAATGAAGCGATCTTAATATAAGATAACACTTCCTCTGGAATATATTCTAATGGAACAGCAATAACTGCTAAGTCATTATCTGGTCTAGCACCTTTTATTAAAGCATCTACAGAAATATCATCGGAAGAATCTTCTGGTGTCGCATCTGAAAATGTCACTGTCACAGTTTCTGCTCCCTCAATGACATGATTGTTTGTCACAATGAGAAGTTCTGTATCACTTTGACCTACGATAATTCCTGAACCACTCGCATCATATTCCTGTTTTCCTAAAGTAAATGGTCCATAGGTCACTTCACTGCTCACTCGGCTCACAACCGATACCACAGAAGGCATCACTTCTTCCACTATATCCGAAACATCTAATACCATAGTAGCGCCAGAAGAATTTGTTCCTGAAGAAGCCGTCACTGTCACGGGTAATTTTACATTGCTATCTTCCTCTTTGAACGGCGCAAATTTCTGTATTCCATAATTTACTCCAAAAAACACTCCGCCAGCTATCACTCCAAAAAGCGCCGCTTTTGCGATAAAGAGCATCCCCTTCTTCCATCTTCCTTTTTTCTTCTTTTCCTCTAATTCTATGGTCGAATGATAAGCGGAACTTTCTGTATAAGGATTGTAATAATTATAATAATTCTGCTGCTCTTGTTTTTGTTCTTCTTGTTGTTCTGTCTGTGTATTAGAATTGGAAGCAGAACTAAAATCATCTTGATAAAAAACATTTCTATAAGTAGTGTCCTCTTGTTTGGACTGTTCAGAATCTGTTTCATTTACATTACTTTGTTCACTTTGTTTATCATGTTCTATTGTTTCATTTATATTCTTCTCTTCCATTTCCATATTTGACGTATTTCTATTTTCACCATTTTCATAGTCATTTTCTCCATACATGTTTAAGAACCCCTTTCTATATGATCTGTTTGTTCTTTTCTCTTTTTGTTTATGCGATCAGTATAAAGAAAATTTGTGTTTAATTTGTGATAAAACTATTAAAAAATGTTGAAACAGGAACATCTTGAAAACTTTTAAGACTATCTGGTATTTCTCTTTCTTTGAAACAAATAGATAGAATAAATTGAGAATTTATTTGTCTTTGATAAAAAATATAATCCTTTTGATTCGCTTTAATTTCTCCTTCATATTCTTCTGGAAGCTGAAAGGAAATTTCCTGTAAGGGAAACGATAATCCCTTTCCAATCGCTTTAATAAAACTCTCTTTCAGTGTCCAAAACCGAAAAAACATCTCTTCTTTTTGTTCTGTATTCTCTAATTGCTCTTTCTCTTTTGGTGTTAAAACTCTTTTTAAAATCGCTGGTGAAAACTTCCTCACCCCTTCTATGTCGATTCCTATCTCTTTTGTCGCAATCGCACAAGCTGCCATCTCTTTACAATGCGTGATATTAAAAAAAATTTCAGGATATTTTTTTAAATATGGTTTCCCATATTCTCCTTTTTCTAGTAAAATATCCTCCTTTGAAATTCTATATTCTTCTTGTAATCCATATGCTAATAGCCCTCGTCCTATGCTATGTTCTATCTGATGTTGTTTTAAATTCCAGCCCTCCTGCAAGATTTCTTTTTTAAAAGAAGTGATATAAATCATATTTCTTTTTTCCTCTATCTTTATTCCATCATTTGCAAATAAATCTTTTTCTATATCAGTTATTACAATATGGTGAGAAACTCTTCTTTAAATTGTTCTCCATATCTTCGTAATTCACCCAACACGATATCTACCCCCTTCTCTGTCTGATACCAATTATCCTTTGTGATTTCTATCCCATCTTCACAGTAGGTTACAGGATACATAATAAATTCTACCTCTGGAAAAGCAAATTGGTAATACATCAAACATCTTCTCGCATGAAAACTTTTGCAACAGATAATCGCTTTTTTTACCTCTATCTTTTTATCTTCTAATAATTTTTTAGAATATCTCGCATTTTGTTGAGTGAAACTAGCCTTATCTTCTCCTATAATAACATTCTCTTTCACTCCATTTGTTTTTAAAATATCGCTTAAAAATTCACACTCAGTCTGATATTCCTTCTCTCCCATTCTAAAAGGCTTTCCTCTTACAATACTATACCGTCCAGACGGGACGATAAATGATGCATATCCTGCCTTCCATAATAAAGCTGCTTTTTCTGCCAATTTCTTATAAAAACTCCCCGGAATAAAGATGATATCTGCTTTTTGTAATGTATCTTGTACAAATACAAAATTAGAAATATCCTGTATGATTCTACTATTCATATTTTCCTCATTTTCGTTAAACTGCTACACAGCAAAAAATAACATTACTGATTATTATGTTAATATTTTCTCGCTAGGCAAAAAACCTAGCGAGTTTTAAAAATCTTTCCTAAAAAAATATAATGATCAACGAACTAGATAACCTTTAAACCTCTTTTTGCAAACGGCTTAACTTCATCGCCTGATCTGCTGTAATTAAAGAATCAATCACCTCTGTCAAATCCCCATTCATAATATCATCTAACCGATAAAGTGTTAATTTAATTCTATGATCTGTCACCCTGCCTTGTGGGAAATTATAAGTTCGTATTTTTTCTGATCTGTCCCCTGTGCCCACTTGGCTTTTCCTAGCTTCTGCTTCTGCACTATGCTGTTTTTCACACTCTATTTCATATAATTTCGCGCGCAATACCTTTAATGCTTTATCTTTATTTTTCAACTGAGATTTTTCGTCCTGACAAGAAATCACAATACCAGTTGGAATATGTGTCAATCGAACCGCGGAGTCTGTGGTATTGACACATTGTCCTCCATTTCCAGATGCCCGGAATACATCAAATTTACAATCATTCATATCTAATTGTATATCTACTTCTTCTGCCTCTGGCATGATCGCTACTGTAATCGTAGAAGTGTGGATTCGCCCACCTGATTCTGTCACTGGAATACGCTGTACCCGATGCACTCCACTCTCATATTTTAATTTAGAATATGCACCCTTTCCAGTAATCATAAAAATACATTCCTTAAAGCCTCCCAATCCATTTTCATTGATATTAACAGGTTCGACCTTCCAATGATTCGCCTCTGCATATTTCGCATACATACGATAAATTTCCGCTGCAAACAGAGCCGCTTCATCTCCGCCCGCTCCTCCGCGGATTTCAACGATAACATTCTTCTCATCATTGGGATCTTTCGGAAGCAATAAAATTTTCATCTTTTGCTCTAAATTCTCTACATCTTCTTTCGCCTGTGCCAATTCTTCTTTCAAAAGTCCCTTCATTTCCTCGTCATTCTCTTCTTCTAGCATCATAAGGCTCTCTTCTATGGTCTGATTCGCTTTTTTATAAGCTTCATAAGCCTCCACAATTGGCATTAAATCACTCTGCTCTTTCATCAGCTGCCGAAAATGCTTCTGATCATTCGCTACTTCGGGCGAATTTAACTCCTGTATAATCTCATTATAGCGCATTAATAAATCTTCCAACTTATCAAACATTTCTTTTCCTCCAAACCTAATCTAAAACTTCTTTCCTCTCTCTCCATCTTCCAATACATACCCTATCCAATCTCGCCAGATCTTTTATCAGCTCTATTTCAAAAAAACCATGCTCTTTTAAAAGTTTTAAAACTTGTTCTCCTTGATTATAGCCAATTTCTAAACACAAATATCCATTTTCTTTTAAATACTCTCTGGATTTATCCACCAATATCCTATAAAAATCCAATCCATCTTCTCCACCATCTAACGCGATTTTAGGTTCATATTCTTTCACTTCTGGCTTTAACTTCTCTATTTCTTGTGTTTCAATATAGGGCGGATTCGAGATGATCATATCAAATTTTCCTTCCACTTTTTCAAATAAATCACTCTCTAACAAAACCGCTTCTACTCTATTTTTCCTCACATTCTCCTCTGCAACTACTAACGCTTCCCTTGAAATATCCACTCCCACTGCCATTTTTAAATCTCTAAAATGAGCTAAACTGACCAAAATACAGCCTGACCCCGTACACATATCCAACACTTCCATACCATTTTCTAAACGGGAAAGCGCCTCTTCTACCAAAATTTCTGTATCCTGTCTAGGAATCAATACATGTTCATTGACCACAAAAGACAGTCCCATAAACTCCCGTTCTTTTGTCAGATGTTGTAATGGAATATGTTTTTTCCTCTTTTCTATTAACTCGAAATAACATCTCTCTTCCTCAAAAGAAACCTGTTTCTTTTTATCACAAAAATAAAGCGCCCTAGAAATATGAGTCACAAATTCTAACAAATACCATGCATCCAGTTTCGCCTCCTCACAGCCAGCCTTTTCTAATTCCCTCTCCCCCGTTTTCCACAGTTGTTCTAATGTATTTCTATCATCTGCTTTCATTTTCTGCCAATGTAAATTCCTTTTCTATTTTTTCTTGCTGCACTTCTCTTTTCGTAACTACCCCTTCCTCTAACAAATATTGTTTCCAATCAAAAACAGCTTCCACAGATTTAATGCCGACTTCAATCATACTCTCATCTGGTTCTTTTGTCGTCAATCTCTGTAATAAAAGTCCCGGTTTACTTAAAAAATTCACAAATTTATTATCACTCTTTCCCGCCAAACGAATAAATTCATAAGAAACCCCTGCTATCACAGGAACTAATAAAATCCGAAGAAACAATCGAAATACCGAATTATCCGTGCGAATAAAAATAAAAAAGATAATGCTGATCACCATAACAATAAGAAGAAAACTCGTTCCACAGCGTTTATGAAACCTAGAACTCACTTTTACATTTTCCACAGTAAGAGGCAGCCCTGATTCAATGCAATTAATACACTTATGTTCCGCCCCATGATACATAAATACCCGTTGAATATCCTTCATCAAAGTGATAAGTAAAATATACCCTATAAATAAACTAAGCCGAATGACTCCTTCTATCAATGCCATCAAAGTCGGTGAACCAATATAAGATCTCAATAGCTCCGAAACAACATAAGGCAATACCATAAATAATCCCACGGCAAATAGAATCGAAAATGCCACAGTAACCCCCATCACCACATTTTCTGCTTTATCTTTAAATACTCTATTCAATGCCTCATCTGCTTTAGAAGGTTTTTCTTCCTCTTCCTCAAAAAAACTTGCGGAATAAGTGAGTATCTTCATTCCCTCTACTAAAGAGGAAACAAAATTATATATCCCTCGAATAATAGGCAATTTCAGCACTTTATATTTCTTCGCTAAACTATTTGTATCCCTCACATCTACTTCAATTTCCTGATTTGGCTTACGAACTGCTATCGCATATTTATCTTTATTTTTCATCATAATCCCTTCGATAACTGCCTGCCCACCGATACCAGAAGATTTCATATACACCTTTCCTTTCCTTATAAATAAATCTTAAATTTATTTATGATATGAAATAAGGTTGAGATTATAGAAACCTCAACCTTAATCTTGACAACTTTATTAGTTGTTCGCTGCGATGCCGTATTTCTTATTGAATTTATCCACACGTCCACGAGCGGCATTTGCTTTTTGTTGACCTGTATAAAAAGAATGGCATTTAGAACAAATCTCCACATGAATATCCTTTTTCGTAGAACCTGTTACAAATTCATTACCACAGTTACATACCACTTTAGCTTGATAATAATTTGGATGGATTCCTTCCTTCATTGTTTTCACCTCTTTATAAATTAATATAATGTTTATCTATTACGCTACAATTGGCTTCGCCAATCCTCCTAGAATCAACGCCCGCCAAAAGCAGCCGTTCTTCTCTTATAAACAGCTTTTTTATTATAGCATAGCTATTTTCTAAATGCAAGTACTTTTACCATATTTTTTGACATAAAAGTTACTATTCAGTCATCTCAAAGTTCCGCTTAAGAAGAGGAATGTTCCAACGAAGCCGCGCTCTCGCTCCGTTCCAGACGTAGCGGACACTAAATTCGCAAATCCCGCTTCTTGCGGGTTTGCTTATTAAGTGCCGACGTCTTCCAAGGGGCTTCTTTTGGAATCATTTCTCTTCTTAAGCTAGTTGATTGATATGGCTACTTTTTTATTATTATTTCTAATTTGTGATGAGTAACTTGCATCATAGAATTTTCTGTATTATTTATTTCTTTTGTGTTATCAAACGCCTATTTTTTTATTCTTTATTGTTTCAATCCACACTCAGTAATTCCACGAAGTGCGGCAGAATCTGCCTTCTTATATTTTAGATGATTACCTATTAGATAATAATTTACACTTTATGTTTTATCTTTTTTACAGTTGAAAATGCTAAAACAGGAAGTGCAATCAATTCTATCAAGCCAAATATTCTTGTTATAATGTCAGGCAATTCAATTCCCACAAGATTAGAGCCTATTAATATAATCGTCACAATTCCTATTACTGATAAACTTATTGACCATAATATGTTCTTTGATTCCATTATTTCACCTCCATTTTTCTTTATCACCTTATCCTCTATCCTTTTTCAAAGAGTCTTGGTAATTCATTCGGTAAAATTGCTGTATTTTATCGTTTCTTCTCCAATTTTATAATTAAATTATGAGAATTATAACAACCAATCATATAGATAATTATAAAATTTATCATTATTCTAAAACAAATCTTTCTCACAAACGTCTATAAAAAAATACTATATTTTGTGTAATTTCAAATTTTTTGTTCCTAGAAGAGCCGATAAACTAGCTTCTGGGAAGGAAGTATTCCAAAAGAAACCCCTTGGAAGACGTTGGTACTTAATAAGCAAACCCGTTAGGGTTCGCGAATTTAGTACCGCTACGTCTGGAACGGAGCGAGAGCGCGGTTTCGTTGGAATACTTCCTTCCCAGAAGCGGAACTCCCACTTTCCAATAAATCTAGATAAGTTTTGTCTTTTTTATCATCTGCACAAATTCCTCATTATTATGTGTTTTAGAAAATAAATCCATAATCTTTTCCACGGCATCTTCTGCTTTCATTCCATTTGTTGCTTTTCTGATAATTTCTGCTGCCTCTTGTTCTTCTAAAGATAGTAATAAATCATCTCTTCTCGTTCCAGATTTCAGAATATCAATCGCCGGAAACACTCTTTTTTCCTGTAATTTACGATTCAAAGCCAGCTCCATATTTCCTGTTCCCTTAAATTCTTCAAATACAACATCATCCATCTTACTTCCAGTTTCCACTAAAGCAGTCGCTAAAATCGTCAGACTTCCTCCTTCTCTCATATTTCTCGCCGCTCCAAAAAAACGCTTTGGCATATGAAGCGCCGCTGGATCAAGTCCTCCTGACAGAGTTCTTCCACTCGGAGGCACTACTAGATTATAAGCTCTCGCCAATCTTGTAATACTATCCAATAAGATAATCACATCTCGTTTATGTTCTACTAAACGCTTTGCACGCTCTAAAACCATTTCTGAAACTCGTTTATGATGTTCCGGCAGCTCATCAAAGGTAGAATAAATAACCTCTACATTTTTTCCTTCTATTGATTCTTTAATATCTGTCACTTCTTCTGGTCTTTCATCAATCAGCAAAATAATCAAATGCATTTCTGGATTATTACTATTGATGGATTGTGCAATCTGTTTTAACAATGTAGTCTTTCCAGCCTTGGGAGGTGCAGCTATCATTCCTCTCTGTCCCTTTCCAATCGGTGAAATCATATCCACAATTCTCATTGCCATATTATGTCTACTTGTTTCCATGCGCAGTCTTTTATTCGGAAATATCGGAGTTAAATCTTCAAAGTTCTTTCTTTTTGTCGCTTCCATCGGGTGAAATCCATTAATACTCTTTACATATAAAAGCGCTGCGAATTTTTCATTCTGTGTTTTCGTTCTCAAATTCCCTACTACAATATCCCCTGTCTTTAAATTCAGCTTTCTAATTTGTGCTGGTGATACATAGACATCATTTTCTCCCGGCATATAATTTTCACAGCGAATAAATCCATAGCCATCTGGCATAACTTCTAAAATTCCATTCGCAACAATTCCACTATCTAACTGTGCGATTTCTTCGTTGGTAAATTTCACAGGTTGTCCACTTGTGTTATCCTTTCTTGGCAGTTCTAAAGCCACCATAGGCTCTCTTTGTGGAATTTTATTTTCTATTGGTTTTATTTCCTGCTTTTTGATCTCTTGTTTTTGTACTTCTTGTTTTTGTACCTTTTGATTTTCTTCTGCTTCTATTTCCTCCTCACTCTGAATTAAAAGGTCAATTAATTCTCCCTTTTTTAAAGTGCTGATTTTTTTCATTCCTTTCGCTTTTGCGATAGCGCGCAGTTCAGGCAAAGGCAATGTTTCTAATTTTTCTCTCATATTTTATTTCCTTTCTATGATCCTATCGAAATTACTCTCTATCTCATTACTAAGCGATAACATTTTACATTTTCATCCTTCATCTTGTTGTGATTTTATTTCCTATTCCATGGATTTTCTGCGCCGACCAAAAGAACAATAGAATAATAGAATTTCAAATATTTCCCAACGCAGTTTTATTATACACTATTTTTTCAAAAATAGAAAGCGATATTTTCATAATTAATTGACATTTTTCTACAAATTTTATTTTTTTTATATTTTCTATTCTATATTTCTCCCTTTCACAGAACCATAACGAAAAATAATTTCATTTAAAAACTAGCTTTCCAGAAGGAAGTATTCCATTACGTCTAGAACGGAACGAAAGCACGGCTTCGCTTGCCAGAAAGCGATCCTTTGTTTCTTATTTCAATAGAAAACAAGAAACCTATCTTTGTAACAATTCAGACTTTTTATTTGTTATTGTGAAATTCACTTTTCACAGAGTAGAACCGTCAACAACCTAGCGAAGGCAAGGAAGTATTCCATAAGAAGCCCCTTGGAAGACGTCGGCAC
>CANRVK010000079.1 GCA_947643285.1 uncultured Eubacteriaceae bacterium | reverse complement strand
AAAGAATACGAAATATCTTCTTTTTCCAATTCTTCATAATAAACCGCTCCATGAAAATCATTTTCTTTTATGATATCATCTCTTAAAAAAGTCCTGCTGATTAATCCAGAAACTGTACAGTTAAAGCAAGAACTCGGAATTAAAATATCCTCATGTGTTCCGCATAATTCTGTCACATTCGCCGGATCTGCTGCCACTGCTAATTCTGCCGAAATTTTTGGAAACCCTTTCATCTCTTTTTTTAATTCTTTTAAAATCGCTCCTTTTCCAATCCAACCATCTACAAATTGAATATTCTCTGCTTCATGTCTTTTTAAAATATACTGTAGTGCATTTTTATCTATCCCTCTCCCACGAATAATAGAAATAGCATAATGAGGAATGTCTATGTTATATTTAAAAAACAAATAGTGTTTTATTAATATACCCACCGGTATACCTGCTCTAGCGAGTGAAACTAATACCACCTTTTCTCCTTTTTTTTCTATAATCTTCTCTGCCACAACTCCAATCGCTGCTGCCGTTTCCTTTGCATACATACCTAATGCTATCTGATATGCTTCTCTATATGCCTCTGAAGGAGAATATTCTATCGGAAGCATCTCACAATAGTGTCTTCCCGCTTGAATAAATCTCTCTCTTTCTTGTGTGGACTGTGGCTTTATAAGCCCTGTGATATCCTTTAATAAAATTTCCACATCCTCTTTTTTATAACTACTCCTCATCACTTCTTTTTCCACTCCAATACTACAATTTTATGATTTCCACATCTCTCTAGTGTTTCCTCTAAATCCATGAGTCCCATATTCTCTGTACAATCTGCATCTGTCACAATAAAAACTTTATCATATTTTCGCACATCATAAAGAAATGTAATCCTATCTTCCTGATAACAACTCCTCATCTGAAATCTATGATGCAAAGGATATTCCTCTTCTTTGCTCGGAACAATAGGACTGCGCGTTGTAGCATGAAAATATACTTCATGTCCTAACTTTTCTATCTCTCGTGCTATCCATAACCCCGGAAACATAAATTCTTCCGTGCCCAAAACAAGTATATTCTCTTCTTTCTTTAAAAATGGCAATACCTGTTCTGCTGCCTTCACACAATCATCAAAAAAGCATAAACTATCCGTCAACCTGCGCGGATTACACTCTGACAAAAACTCAATCTTTTGTATTGGTTTCTTTTCCTGAGCAGAAAAACAAAAATTTTCCTGTATCTGTCTAAACTGCTCTGCCCTTTCTCCATAAAATCGATGATCTGTCTTGACCAAATAAAAATAAGAAATCTCCTCTTCTTTAAAATTTTTTATCGCGATTTCGTCCATTCCATTTAAAATAGATGCCACAGAAAAAGAAATCTTTCTTTCCGAATATCCTCTTTTTATTTCCCTCACAATATTTAAAATCGTATTTCCTGTTGTAATTTCATCTTCCACAAATACAATCTCTTCTATTTCATAAATAATTCTATCTAAATCCGTCTTGACCAATTTCTGTTCCGTCGCATGACTATGTACCTCTGAAAAATAAAAATACTCAACCCCTTCTATTTCTTCCCTTGTGGTCTGCATAAAAGGACTTTTTGTTTTTATCGCCACTTCACTTCCAATCGCTGTCGCTGTTTCTGCAAATCCTATCACGAGAATTTTTTTCTTTTGCATTTTTTGCAGCACAACCTCCGCCAAACTATCAAACATTTCTAATGCCTTTTCTGGTTTCACAGGAATATGCTTTCCCTGTAAACGATTTACCACTAAATAATTTCTTTTCACATTCTTCTCTCTTTTTGCAATCGCCACCAATTCCTCTTCCAAATATCGCAACACAATCACTCCTTTCCCCTTTTAATCCCAAATTCCAAAATCTATTCTCATGCACATTTCTTCTATCGCCACTAAAAATACATGATCCCCTCCATAACTACCACCTAACTCAAGAATAATCGCATCTTTAAATTTCCTCTCATATTTTTTTATCATCTCTTCTGGCATCTGATTGCCCTCTGCATAAAAACGAAATTCTTTCTTAAAATCCTCTTTCTCCCAAAGTTTTAATCTTAACTCCCATCTCTTAGGTAATAAATATTTTGGAATATAACATTTTTTTAAGAGCTTTATCCTTTTTTCTTCTGTTTCCCACTCTCCAAAATCCTCTTCCCATGCCTCTTCTAAAGATATTTCTCGAAGCCAAATATCTAAAAATTGTTTTTGTATTTCCCTTCTTTCTTCTCCTAATTTCACATCATAATCCGAAATCCATAAACCAATAGGATAATTTAAAAACCAATTATGTTCTTGCGCCTTTATATTCAATACATTACTATTCTTCGCCAAACAAACGACCAAATCAAAATCCTGATATAATTCCCTGACAGCATCTAATACCAATTCTTCTCTTTCCATGTTACTCTCCTTTCCTTTCTCCCTTTATTTTAAATTATTCCACCTCATAAATCATACCCTTCCTTTTCTCTTCCTAACAAAACTCATATTTTTATATTTTTCATTTGCATCCTTTCCTTTCTTATACTACAATAGACCATATCATTTATAAATATTGAAAGAAAGTGAGGCTTTTTTATGCGTGCCGTAATTCAGCGTGTATCTCATGCTTGTGTAAAAGTAGAAACAAAAACCATAGGATCTATTGAAAAAGGATATCTTGTTCTTTTAGGTGTATCCGATTCCGATACCAAAGAAGATGTACAACGTATCGTGAAAAAATTAGTTAATCTCCGAATCTTTTCTGATGAAAATGATAAAATAAATCTTTCCATTCAAGATGTAAAAGGTTCTATCCTAGTAGTATCTCAATTCACTCTATATGCAGACTGTAAAAAAGGAAATCGCCCTAGTTTTGTCAATGCTGCTTCTAAAGAATTAGCTAATTCGCTCTATGAATATTTTATAGAGGAATGTAAAAAGACGATTTCTAATGTACAACATGGCTCTTTTGGAGCACATATGGAAGTATCCCTCATCAATGATGGTCCATTCACCATTATTCTCGACTAATTACTTTCACAAGCTTAAAAATATCTGACCAAAGGTTCAAAGATCCAAAGGTTCGCACCTGCAAGCAATGATTCCAACGAAGCCGCGCTCTCGCTCCGTTCCAGACGTAGCGGTACTAAATTCGCAGCCTCGCTTCCTGCGAAGCTGCTCATTAAGTACCAACGTCTTCCAAGGGGCTTCTTTTGGAATTCATTGCTTGCAGGTGCTAGTCTGTATTATCGGCAAATTTACAAAAGCGTGATGATATTTATATTTATTCTTATCATCTATTGTTTCCATACACTTGATAATTTCACAGAGTACAACTGTATCCTCCGATTATGAGAATTAATCTCATATCAATGGAAAGTATCCTCTGTTTTCTCCCTGCTCAACTCTAATGTAAAACTGTTTTTACAATTTATCCTACCCTTAATAGAAATGGAAAATTTCTTGCTATTTTACATTAAATCATAACAACTTACCATGCAATCTTTTTTTAATTTTCCTAGAATAACCCAATGTAGTCAACTTAAGAGTTTTTGTATTCTAAAACTATAACAATAAAAGCCAATTTTATAATACTAATTTCAAGATATGCTCATGTATTATGCTTAAGATGACCACATTGTAGAATAGCCAATAAACTAGCGCCAGCAAGGAAGTATTCCAAAAGAAACCCCTTGGAAGACGTTGGTACTTAATGAGCAGTTTCGCAAGAAGCGAAACAGCGAATTTAGTACCACTACGTCTGGAACGGAGCGAGAGCGCGGTTTCGTTGGAATACTTCCTTGCTGGCGCGAACCTTTGAACCTTTGACCCCTTTCATCAACTCCCCTTTCCCCATCCATATACAACACAAAATACGCTTCTTTTTAAAGAAATATCATATTTCACCCTATTCCTTATAAAAAGAAGCATATTTATAATCCTTTATTCTTCTATCTTTTCTATCTTATTCGCTCTCTCTTTAATTTCCTTTTCCTGTACATCAGAAGGTGCTTGTTCATAGCGTGCAAACTCATAGGAAAACTCTCCCATACCGCCTGTCATAGAGCGCAAATCTGTGGAATATCCGATCATCTCTGACATCGGCACATCTGCCTCAATCACTTGTCTTCCTTTTGCCCCAGAATTCATTCCTAATACTCTGCCTCTACGTTTATTCAAATCTCCCATCACATCACCAGTCGCTTTTTCTGGCACATTGATTTTCACAGAAACAATAGGTTCTAACAAAATAGGAGATGCCTCTAAGAAACCTTTTTTAAATGCTATCATAGTAGCAGTCTTAAATGCCATTTCTGAAGAATCTACTGGATGATATGATCCATCTACTAAAGTGACTTTCACACCCACTACAGGATAAGCAGCCAAAGGTCCTTTTATCACAGATTCTTGTACTCCCTTTTCTACTGCTGGGAAATAATTTCTTGGCACTGCACCACCAAATACTTTTTCTTCAAAGATATATGGACTTTCTAAATTTCCTGATGGCTCTAACTCAATATGTACATCTCCATACTGTCCATGTCCGCCTGATTGTTTTTTATGTTTGCCTTGCACTTTCACTTTCTTTTTGATAGTTTCACGGAATGCTACTTTTGGACGGCTCAGCTCTATTTCAACTTTATAACGGCTGAAAAGTTTGCTCACTACTACTTCTAACTGCTGCTCTCCTATTCCATATAGTAAACTCTGACGATTTTCCACATCATTGACTGCTTTCAGTGTCAAATCTTCATCCATTAATTTCGCCAATGCTCCAGAAACTTTATCTTCATCGCCTTTATTTTTTGTCTTATATCTCATATAAGTATAAGGAACAGAAATTTCTGGTTTTCCATAACTGATAGGTCTGGCTTTCGTAGAAAGGGTATCTCCTGTTGTAGCATTGGATAACTTCGCAACTGCTCCGATATCCCCTGCATGAAGTTCCTTCACCTCAATCGGAGTCTTTCCCTGCATGATATAAACTTTGGAAATCTTCTCCTCTGTACTCTTTTCATAATTATAAATCTGACTATCTGATTTCAATACACCAGAGCAAACTTTTATTAAAGAATATTTTCCGATAAATGGATCGGCGATAGTCTTAAAAATCTTCGCAGAAAAAGCCTTATCTTCTTTATAGTCAGCTTGATAGATCTCATTATTCTTTAAATCTAACCCAGCAATTGTTTTCTCAGCCGGAGAAGGTATATAATGAACCAAACCTTGCAATAACATTCTAGCTCCGATTCCAGTTAAACCAGAACCTATCAGAACAGGAATCATTCCGCCATCTCTGACATGTGCTCTAATCGCTCCTAAAATTTCGTCTGTTGTGAACTCCTCTCCTGCAAAATAGCGATCCATATATTCTTCACTGGTTTCTGCTACTGCTTCTAAAAGAGTTTCTCTCGCAATTTTCAAATTCTCCATGGAATAGTCAGGAATCGGAAAATCTTCATATTCTGTCAGGCTTGTATACTTTCTTCCTTCCATTTTTACAACATTGACAAATCCGACAAATCTTTCCTTTTCACGGATAGGCAGATGGAAAGGCGCAATCTTTTTTCCAAATTTTTCCGTCATATCTTCCAGCGCTTGGCGAAAACTAGCGTTATCTAAATCCATATCTGTCACAAACATCATTCTAGGGATATTATACTTTTCACAGAGTTCCCATGCCTTTACTGTCCCCACTTCTACTCCGTTTTTTCCTGATACCACGATAACCGCTGCATCTGCTACACTGACCGCTTCTTCTACTTCTCCTACAAAGTCGAAATATCCCGGAGTATCTAAAATATTAATTTTTGTATTCTCCCATTCTAATGGAACAACAGATGTATTAATAGAAAATAATCTTTTCGTTTCTTCTTTATCATAATCGCTGATTGTGTTGCCATCCTCTACTTTCCCCTGACGACTCACCAATCCAGATACATATGCCATCGCTTCTACTAAAGTAGTCTTACCACAGCCTCCATGACCTAAAAGAACTACATTACGAACTTTGCTTGTTGTATAAATATTCATGCCCAAAATACCTCCTGTCTTATATTTTTTCTTTCTGTTTTCGTGATAAAACATCATAGTTTTATTTTACTAAAATAATACATAAATTTCAATCATTTTATTAAAATTAACCAATATTTGTTACTTTTCAAGGAGATTCATAAACATTCCATACTTCATAACTACAAACTTAAGTAGATAAAATTGTGAAAAATGCCTAAAAATCAATCTCCCACTCATCACTCCCCATTTCACCAAATCCACTCCCTCCATTTCACCCCCTGCCAAACATTAAATTCACGCTTCCCTATCAAACCTACTTCTTAAATTCTAAAATCTTTCAAAAAACATTTTATTGTAGATAATACTTCCTAACTTTCTTTTAAAACTATAGAATTTTTGATTTAGTTTCTACTCCTTTATATAAAAATATAGCACATAGATTCATTTTCTATGCACTATAATACGATATAACTATTATATTGTAACTATAATCATAGTTATGTAAATAAATCAAAATTTATCAACTCTATTTTTCTGTCACATACCCAGCAAGTAATAATGCAATTTCAAAATGGCTTACATCATGCTGTGTTCCTTTATACGTCACATCTCCATTTCTATATAAATGCTTCGGTGCATCTAATAAATCGCCACATGTAAGAAACATATATAAATTTAGATTTCTAAAATCACACATCGCTTGTATAGCAGAACATTCCATTTCTACCGATATACAGCCATCTGCTTTTCTTTTTTCAAAATTATTGACAGTTTCTCGATAAAAAGCATCTGTTGTCCATGTTTTTCCTTTCACAAAAGGTATCCTATTTTCTTTCATAAACTTCGCAACTATATCAACATTCTTAATCGTAATATAATCAGAAGCTGGTGCATAATGATAGGAAGTACCTTCATCTCTATATGCCTCTGTAGGAAGCATTACCTTCCCATGGGCAATCTCTTTCTTCAAACATCCACTTCCCCCAAAAACTATGTATTTATCTGTTTTCATTTCCGATAAAGTGTCTTCTATTGTCGCTACACAAGCCGATGCTCCTGCATAAGTCTTTAAAAAAGCAAAATTTTTCCCATTATGACAAAACTGATAGATTGGCAAATTACCTGTAACAGCTACAGACTCCCCTATTTGTTTCAAATCATAATTCTCCTGCACATATTTTTCAATAACATATGAAAAAGTAATGATACAAGCATCTACTATCGGCGCACCTTCTTTAAGATAAGGATTTATTTTCGATTCCGATTCACTATCAAAACTATCAATTATCATTTTCCGTCCTCCAATTTCCCACTTTCCTATCATTTTACTATAAACTCCCCCTGCACAATCACTATCTCCCCACTTAAACTCCATAACCTATCATATTCACTTTTCCAAATTTTCCAAAAGTAGAACAGCCAACCATCAGCGGAGGCAAGGAAGTATTCCAAAAGAAGCCCCTTGGAAGACGTCAGCACTTAATAAGCAAACCCGCAAGAAGCGGGATTTGCGAATTTAGTGCCTGCTACGTCTGGAACGGAGCGAAAGCGCGGCTTCGTTGGAATACTTCCTTGCCGGAGCGTCCCCTTTTTTTCTAATCCCCCCTTTCACAAAAAAATATAGACCCAAAAGTATTCAACTATTCTTTTCTATAATAGAAGATAAAATATCAAAATAATTCTCAAAAGTTTTACGACAACAAGAAGGATTTTTTATAACAATTCCAAAAGCGCGCAAACCGATAAGAGAAAATGCCATAGCGATACGATGATCATCATATGTTTCTATTTCCGTAGGTTTTGGTAATCCCGGCATAATCGTAATACTAGAATCCGTAGAAGTACAAGTGATTCCCATACGGTTAAACTCTGTTTCTATCGCCTTTATTCGGTCACATTCTTGAAGGCGAATATGTGCGATATTATGAATAGAAGTAGGACTTGTAGCGAATAAAGCTAAAGCAGCTAAGGTCATAGTTTGATCCGAATAAGCCCCCATATCTACATTGACTCCAGAATAAGAAAAATCAGGAGGAGCTTCTAGGCAAATTCCTAAAGAAGTATCTCTAAGAGAACAGCCCATTTTTTCTAACAGATTTATAAATTCTATATCTCCCTGCATAGAATCCAAATGTACTCCTTTCACTAAAACAGAACCACCTAAAAGGGGCGTCATAGCATAAAAGTAACAGGCAGCAGAAATATCAGGCTCTACTTGATAAATCTGAGGCTGATAAGAAATATTGGCTGGAATATGATATTGATTAGGAGCAGAAAAAGAAAGTTCTCCTCCAAATTGTTTTATCATAGTAGTTGTAATCTCCACATAAGAAAGAGCATGTGTCTGTCCTGTTAATTCAATGGTGATCTCTTGCTTGATCATAGGAGCTGTCATAAGAAAAGCACTTAAAAATTGGCTGCTGTTTTTCACATCTATTTTCACAGAAGAGGGAAGTGTTTTGAAAGAAACTCCTTTTATCATAAAAGGAAAATACCCTTCTTTTTCCTGATAAGTGACTACTGCTCCCATTTCTTCTAAAGCTGTTAATAAAGGTTTCATAGGGCGTTTTTTCATCTGTTCTGAGGCATCTAAATAATAAGTGCCATTAGAAAGCCCTAACATCGCAGTCAAAAAACGGGCTGCTGTTCCAGCGCTTCCAACATAAATATGTGCTTCTTTTTTAGGAATTTCACCCCCAAAACCAGTGACAACAACTTCCCTTTGTGCTTCTCTTATTATAACAGGAAAGCCTAATTCTTTTAGACAATTTAAAAAATGTCTGGAATCATCACTAAACAGAGTGCCACAGATTGTACTCGTGCCGTTTGCCAAAGCTGCTAAAAGTAAAGCACGATTAGTAATACTTTTCGATCCGGGCACTTCTAATTCTAAATGAACAGGTTTGGAGATAGGAGTGACAGAAAATATAGTATCCATAAAATAACCTCAATGATAATAAATTTAGGCTTATTTCATAGCCTATTGTTTATAATAAAGCATTTGACCAGAGGAAAACCTATAAAACCTCAATCATATAGAAATAGAACAATAAAATGATAAATAAATCATACATTATCTGTTTTCTATTCTTTCATTTTTTGTAGATAATATAAAAATTTAATGAATATAGCTGACAATATATTGGTGTTGTTTTAGAATATCTTCTGCAAAAGCTGCCGCTTCTTCTGTATAAAATTCTATTCTCAAAACTTCTTCTTGAAATTCTCTCGTATGAGTGATGCCTATATTCTTAATACTAATCTGATGTTCTGCGAGTAAAGTCGCTGCTTTTGCAATACTCCCTGCCTCGTCAACTAAATCACAATAAACAGCAGGAACTTTCTGAATGAGTCCAGAAGTTCTATTAGGAATAGAATTTCGATATTCTCTGCCTTGTTCAAAAAAATTGAGAAGATATTCTTGATCTTGTTTTTCTACAGCATTACGGATTTCTTCAAAATATTGGATATAATCATTCATAAGAGAAGTAATCGCTTCTGCATTTGTCAAACAGATCTGCTGCCACATCACAGGAGAAGAAGAAGCGATGCGTGTGATATCTTTAAAGCCTCCAGCAGCAATCGTTTTCATAATTTCTTCTTTACTGTCCAATTTTTTTACCAGATTAACCAAACCAGAAGCGATCATATGCGGCAGATGACTGATGGCAGCCACAGCATAATCATGTTGTTTGGGCTGTAAAATCACAGGAATCGCTCCCAAAGAAGAAGTGAGAGCTTCTAATTGCCGAAGTTTTTTTTCCTCTGTTTCTGGAAATGGGGTGAGGGCATAATAAGCATTTTCGACTAAATGATCGGTAGAGTTTTCATATCCAGTTTTCTCAGAACCTGCCATCGGATGCCCTCCGATAAAATATTTCTGTAATCCTAAGTCTTCTGCTGCCTGATGAATATTTTCTTTTACGCTTCCTACATCAGTTAAAATACAAGTTTCTTTTAAATAGGGTTTCAGCTTTTTTAAATATGCCACATTATAAGAAACTGGCATACACAGATAAATAATATCACAAGAGGAAAAAGTTTCATTGATATCCTTTACAGCGATATCAATTGTGCCGTCACGGACGGCTGCTTCTGCCGTTTCATAGTGATGGTTATAAGCTATTAATTTATAATTTTTATGATGACGCTTGATTCCCTTGGCGATAGAACCGCCAATTAAACCAAGCCCCAGAAAACCAATCGTGATATCCATTAGAAGCTCCTTTTAGCGAGTTGTACATAAGGACGGATATCCTCGCATAATGTATCAAATTGTTCAAAAGTGAGAGATTGTGGTCCATCTGACAATGCACAAGGAGGATTCGGATGAACTTCAATCATCAATCCATCTGCACCAGCAGCAACGGCACATTTAGAAAGAGGTTCAACATAGTTTCTAACACCTGTAGCATGACTTGGATCTACTAAGATAGGCAGATGGCTTTTACTATGAATAACAGGAACAGCACTGATATCTAAAGTATTTCTAGTAGCAGTTTCAAAAGTGCGGATACCGCGCTCACATAAAACTACATTTGGATTTCCTTCTGAAATGATATATTCTGCTGCATTTAGCCATTCATCAATCGTCCTCTTTTTAAAAGAACAGGGAGTTTCGCTCTTCCTACCTCTTTTAATAAACTGAAATTTTGCATATTTCTAGCCCCAATTTGAAGCATATCCACATATTTTACAGCCGTTTCTAAAGCAGGAAGACTGGTCACTTCACAAATGGTACGAAGACCTGTTTCCTGTTTTGCAATCTGCATATATTTAAGCCCTTCTTCTTCTAAACCTTGAAAAGCATAAGGGCTGGTTCTTGGTTTATATGCCCCACCACGCAGCATCGTCGCACCAGATGCCTTGATAGCCTTTGCTGTACTCACTAATTGTTCTTCACTTTCAATCGCACAAGGACCTGCCATGATGGTAAATGTATCAGGTCCTATCGAAACATTATCCACCAAAATAGTGGAACTTTGAGGATGAAACTTTTTATTTGCCAGCTTATAAGATTCTGTCACAGCAACAATTTTATCCACTTCTGGTTCTAATTCTAAAGATTGATTTACTAATTTGGTTTTATCACCTACTACACCAATAATAGTGACTTCATCTCCGCGGGAAAGATGAGATTGCAGACCATTTACTTCAATAATCTGAATAATATTTTTAATTGCCTCTTCACTTGCCTTTGGCTTCATTACAATAATCATAATTTTTCTCCTATTCTGATTCTCAATTATATTTTTAAATTGTTATAGTTTTCGTTTATAGAAACTTTTCACGAAGTCTATTGTAAGATAGGAAAAGAGATTTGTCAACACTATATTACTTTAAAGTCTTACAGTGTAAAGTGATGTAGAAGGTTTTGGGTATGTGGTGAAAGGGTTGCAAAGGGGCACAAAGGGTCGCACAGGAAAGGAACTCTTCCAACGAAACCGCGCTCTCGCTCCGTTCCAGACGTAGCGGT
>CANRVK010000078.1 GCA_947643285.1 uncultured Eubacteriaceae bacterium | reverse complement strand
CGAGGGAAGATTTTAAATGTAGAAAAAGCTACGATGGATAAAGTGCTTGCTAACGCGGAGATTCAATCTATGATCAATGCATTTGGATGTGGGTTTTCAGAAGGGTATGGAAATGATTTTGATATTACAAAACTTCGTTATGATAAAATCATTATTATGGCAGATGCAGATGTAGATGGGGCACATATTTGCACGCTTTTGTTGACGCTTTTTTATCGCTTTATGCCAGAACTCATCTATGAAGGGCATATTTATATTGCTATGCCTCCTCTTTATAAGGCACAGCCAGCGAAGGGAAGTCAGGAATATTTATATGATGATAAGGCATTAGAGAAATATAGACGTTCTCATAAGAATTTTATTTTACAGCGTTATAAAGGGTTGGGAGAAATGGATGCGAGTCAATTATGGGAAACGACGCTGAATCCAGAAACGAGAAAGTTAAAACGAGTGGAGATTGAAGATGGAAAGATGGCTTCTGATGTGACGTCGATATTGATGGGAACAGATGTGCCGCCACGCCGCAATTTTATATATGAACATGCCAATGAGGCAGAGATAGATGCGTAAAGGGAGAAAATTATGGAACAGATAATCAGTACAGAATATGCAGATGTGATGCAAAAGAGTTATGTGGATTATGCGATGAGCGTGATCACGGCAAGAGCGCTTCCCGATGTGAGAGATGGGTTAAAACCAGTGCAAAGGCGTGTGCTTTATGCTATGCACGAATTGGGATTAAATTATGATAAGCCCCATAGAAAATCAGCTAGAATCGTAGGGGATACGATGGGAAAATATCATCCTCATGGAGATAGTTCTATTTATGAGGCGTTGGTAGTGATGGAGCAGGATTTTAAAAAGGGAATGGCATTAGTGGACGGGCATGGGAATTTTGGCTCTATCGAAGGGGACGGAGCAGCCGCGATGCGTTATACAGAAGCGAGATTAAAAAAATTCACACAAGAGGTATATTTGAAAGATTTGGATAAAGATATTATTCCCTATATTCCTAATTTTGATGAAACGGAAAAAGAGCCAGAAGTGCTTCCGGTGCGAGTGCCGAATCTTTTAATTAATGGAGCAGATGGGATCGCTGTGGGAATGGCAACATCGATTCCACCTCATAATTTAGGTGAAGTGATAGAGGCGATGGAAGCATATCTTTATCATCCTGAGATAACGGTAGAGGAATTAATGCAGTATGTGAAAGGACCAGATTTTCCTACAGGCGGAATGGTGATCAATAAAAAAGATTTATTGCAGATTTATGAAACAGGAGTGGGAAAGATAAAGGTCAGAGGGAAAGTAGAGATAGAGAGGGGGAAGAAAAAGACAGATAAGGATAGAATTATTATTACAGAGATTCCTTATACTTTGATTGGATCTAATTTGGGTAAATTTTTATCCGATGTCGCGAATTTAGTGGAAACGAGAAAGACAACAGATATCGTGGATATTTCTAATGAGAGTTCAAAAGATGGACTTAGAATTGTAATTGAATTAAAAAAGAATGCAGATGCAGAAAAGTTAGTCAATTTATTGTATAAAAAGACGAAATTAGAAGATACATTCGGAGTCAATATGTTAGCGATTGCAAATGGAAAACCGGAACGGTTGAGTTTAAAGGAGATTATTCGATATCAGATTGATTTTCAGATGGAATTGACATCTAGAAAGTATCGTTATCTTTTGGAAAAGGAATTAGAGAAAAAAGAAGTCAGGGAAGGGCTTATAAGAGCTTATGATATTTTAGATTTTATTATTGAAATGATACGTGGGAGTAAATCCATAAAAGAAGTGAAAAAATGTCTTATGACAGGTGATACGACAGGGATTCATTTTAAAACAAAAAATGCAGAACAAGAGGCACAAAAATTAGATTTTACAGAAAAACAGGCGAGTGCTATTTTAGAACTTCGTCTGCAGAAGTTAGTGGGATTAGAAATAGATGCTTTGCGGAAAGAATATGCACAAATTTTAAAAAATATTCATACTTATCAGGATATATTAGAAAATTATAGTTCTATGATAAAGGTGATAAAGAAGGATTTAGAAGCGATTAAAAAAGAATTTTCTTTAGAGAGAAAGACAGTGATCGAAGATGGAGAAGAAGCTGTTTATGAGGAAGAAATGCCAAAGGAGCAGGAAGTTGTATTTGTCATGGACAGATTCGGATATGCGAAGACAGTGGATACTTCTATTTATGAGAGGAATAAGGAAACGATAGAAGCGGAAAATAAATATGTATTTCGATGTATGAATACCGAAAAGATATGTATTTTTACAGATACAGGGTTACTACATCAAGTGAAAGTATTTGATATTCCAAATGGAAAATTACGTGATAAAGGACAGCCGATTGATAATATGGGGAATTATTCTAGTAATGGAGAAAGGATTGTCTGTATTACTTCTTCTGAGAAAATAAAGGAAAAGAAACTTTTATTTGTGACAGAGAAGGGAATGGTGAAGTTCGTAGATGGGGGAGAGTTTGATGTGAGCCGAAGAACGGTGGCAGCTACGAAGTTATTAGAGGAAGATAAGGTGGCTTTTCTTTCTGTTATAGAAAAGGATATGGAACAGATAGTGTTACAGACCAAGGAGAATCTATTTTTAAGATTTTATTTGGAGGAAATTCCAGAAAAGAAAAAGACAGCAGTGGGAGTGAGAGGGATACAGTTAAAAGAGAGAGATTTTATTATAGGGGTATATTTGATGGAAGCAGAACAAAAAGAGATTTTTGTGAAAGAAAAGGTGATTTTGGTAGATAGGATAAGGTTGATGCAAAAGGATACTAAAGGAGTGAGGTTAAGGATTTGATGGGTTGGATTTGAGTTGACCTAGAGGTACGCACCGGGAGAAACGTATTCCAACGAAGCCGCGCTTTCGCTCCGTTCCAGACGTAATGGTACTAAATTCGCAGCCCCGCTTCCCCGCGGAACTGCTTATTAAGTACCAACGTCTTTCAAGGGGCTTCTTTTGGAATACGTTTCTCCCGGTGCTGGATTGTGATGGTTTTAGAGGGTGAGTTATTACTGATTAGAATAGATTGATATAATAATATGGCAGGAAGAATTTTTCTAGGATAGAGAATATCGGAAGAAAGGAGGAAAGGTTGATAAAGATCGGGCAGAAAATTATGCTTCCTAGGGCGAAGAATGGGATCGAGGCTGTAATAAAAGAGGTGTTTTTGCATAGATAGGAAAAGAGGCTGCAAAAAATGTATAAAAGGGTGAAATAGAAAAGAGCAGTTAGGGATTCTTGAAGAAAGGAAGTATAATTTTTGGTTAGGCATAGTGTGAACCAGCCGGAAAGTGTGAGGAAAAGAAAGGAAACTGCGATAGAAGAGAAAAGGGAAATGGGGAGTTTTTTTCTTTTATCTTCTAAGGTTTGTATGGTGGCGGTCAGAGCATTTATAAAAAGAAGAACGGCAAAAATTCCACGGATGGGCATAGGAACAAAGGTGGGAGGAACAGGTTTGGTTGTGGAAATGGTTTCATAGATGAGATGAAAAAGGGGAGTATCTTCTGTTCCATTTAGATAAGACTGATATTGTAAAGAGAACATAGGGATAGCGTTTTCTCTGATGGAATCAAAAATAGGGCTTGTTTTTATATAGGAAATACCTATATCTTTTGCAAAGGAACGAAAGATACAAGCAAAAACTACTTCTTTAGAAAGTGAGGCAAATAATGTGGAAGGAGAGGTATAAAGAGTGATTTGTCTTTTGGGATTTCCATTTAAAAGTATAGCATGAAAGTTATCAGGAAAGACATATCCACATTCTGCATATCCAGAGGATACTTGTGCTTCCAAAGAGGAAAGGCTTTCTGCTTTATAAAAATGAAAAGAGGAAATATGAGTGAGTTCC
This sequence comes from uncultured Eubacteriaceae bacterium, assembly GCA_947643285.1. Classification (GTDB taxonomy): domain Bacteria; phylum Bacillota; class Clostridia; order Lachnospirales; family Lachnospiraceae; genus MGBC136627. The sequence goes on along the minus strand of CANRVK010000078.1, from coordinate 7,743 downwards.
TCTAAGCAATTTTGAGTGAAGGTATCTGGGTTTTCACAATAAATTGCGATAGATATGGTATCTGATTTTTCTAAAGGATTTTTTTCTAGAGTGTGGATTCCCAGAGCGAAAAGAGGGAATCCAAAAAGAAGAACTAAAAAAAAGGGATTTTTTAATTGTCTTTTGCAGAGAATATAAAATCGAATAAAAAGTGCTTTCATTGGATAAGTCCTTTCTGATAATTGATTTCAAAATTATTTGTGATTAGAGAAAGAGTGTAAAAAAAGAGCTAGTATAAAAAAACAACTGCCTAACATCAAACAAGAAAAGAGGATAGGTAAGGTGGTGGTATGTAGTATTATTTTTTTTAGATAGTTTAACCAAAAAGAAGAAGGCAAAAAAAGTCCTAGTTTCTGAATAGAGCTTGGCAAAAATTGTTTTGGAATAATTCCACCGCTGCAAAATAAAAAAATGGTGGAAAGGGCGCATAATAACAAGATATAATTGTTCGACTTTTGGCTAATTTCATGCAGCAGATAGAAAAAACTGATCACACTGAATAAAAAAGGAAAGAGTAAAAAATAAAAAGAAATAGAAAGGTGTGGAAGGTGGATTCTTATATCAGGAAAGAAGGAAGATATAAAAAAGCAGGGGATAAGAAGAATCCAATAGCAAAACGTGAGGGAAATGACTTTGATGATCTGACTGAAAAAAAGGAGGATTCCCTCTCGTGTTATACTTTTTTCAAAAGAAACATTTTCTTTAAAGAAGTTGTCTATTGCCATACCAGAATATAAAATCAAAAGCAGACAAAAAGATACACCATAAAATTGAATCGTAGAGAGATGATCGGTTAGTCCCACTTTTTTTGATTTAAAATAGGTATCTCGATTCAATGTAAAGGAAAGATAAATTTGATTTAATGCTTCTTCCATTTCAGGAATAGAATCAAACATTTGGTAGGAAAATAAAATATCGTCTACGGCGTAAATTCCAGCCTGTGCTGTGCCTAAAATAGAAACGCCAGCATCTAATAGATTGCGAAATAGAATATTTTCCAGAGAGTGTTTTTCAGATAGTGAAATTTTAGCTGGGACATTAGAGCCATTTAAAATTCCCTCTATAAATAAATCTGGAATCTCTATGACTGCGAAAACGTCTTCTTTTTTTAAATGTTCAAAAGCTTCTTCTCTTTCCATCGGAACAAATGTTAATAATTCCCTCACACTTTGCATTTTATTTAGAAAAGAAAAGGTCATAGAACTGAGATAATCTTTTTTGGGGAATACAACAGCGATAGAAAGTTCTTCCACAGAGGAATTTTCAGATAAAATTTGATTTCCATATATTCCAATACCGAAAAGCAGTCCGCTGAATATCACAAAAATAAGAAAAATTTTAGGAACAAAGAGAAAGGCATTTTTTAATTGTAATTGTAGATAGACAAATAATTTCCTTGAGCGCCAGTTCATGAGTTTTCTTTTATCCTTTCTAAAAAAAGTGTTTTGTTAAAAGGGTTTCCTTCTTTTTCATCGGAAAAAGGGAGAAGCGTCCTTTCTGTCAATAAAAATGTTCGATTACAGAGTTTTATCTCCCCTTCTTCGTGGCTTGTGAGTAAAATTGTTCCTCCACAAGACAGATAAAAAGAAAGATAATTTTTGATATCTTCTTTACATGAAAAATCAAGAGAAGCTCCCGGTTCATCTAAAAGCAGAATAGGAGGATTTTTCGCTAGAGCACAGGCGATACTCAATCTTCTTTTCATACCTCCTGACAATTTAGAAACAGGATATTTCAGATAATGATAGAAACCAAATTTTTCCAATATTCCCTGCGTCAGTTCTTCTTTCAGATTTTTTCCCGTTCCCGCATACCAAAATCGCAAATTATCAAAAACAGATAGATTTTCCATCAGAGGATTTTCTTGTGGAACATATCCAATATAGCGAGAAAATAGTTTTGGATATTGGAATAAATTTTGTTCCTGATAAAAAAATTTTCCAGAACTAGGAGATAGTGTTCCGGAAAGAATATTTAACAGCGTAGATTTTCCACAGCCATTTTTTCCTAAAATTCCAATACATTCTCCTCTTGCAATACAAAAAGAAATATCAGATAAAATTTCTTTATGACCATATTTTTTTGAAATATGCTCTGCGCTTATCAAAGTAGAAAAATCATTCATCATAAATCTTTAAGGAAATCACATTTCCTCTATACTCCTTTTCCCATGATACCTACACATTGCCCTTAAAATCTTTTGTAGGTATTTTTATTCTATCAAAAATCTTATAAAAAAGAAAGTATGAGATATCATTTTTGATGTTAGAGGACTTAAATTTTTTATCGGAAAATTTAGAAAAAAAATATAAAAATCTCTATGCGAATTTTTTAAGTTACAGTTCGATTTATTTGGGTATCAAAGGGTCGCTACGGCAAGGAAGTTTCCAACAAAGCCGCGCTCTCGCTCCGTTCCAGACGTAATGGTACTAAATTCGCAGCCCCTTACGGAACTACTCATTAAGTACCAACGTCTTCCAAGGGGCTTCTTTTGGAATACTTCCTTGCCTTCGCTAGATGGTTGGCTGTTCTAATCTGAGAAAAACAAATTTCATAATAATAAATGTCTGACTGTTACGTTTTTAATAATGTGCTATAAATTATTTTAAATAGACATAAAACTTGTTATCTTTATCATAATATCACTCCTTTTTTCAAAATTTCTCCAACTTTTTTGGCTAAAAGTAAAGAACACCGCTTCTCGTTGGAATAGTACCTTGCTGAAGCGCCCCTATTTCACTATAGATCAAATGAAACTATAACAAGAAATAGAAAAATAATGAAATATAAAAAACTATGAATAAAACGAAAAAAAGTAAAAAGAAGGCATAAAATAATGGACATTATTTCTAAAAATTTAGAAAAATATGGATAAAATATCTTTACTTTTGGTATTTTTTTTATATAATAGAAACTACTTGCATTTTTAATAGTTGAATATCACAACTATTGAGATATTCAACTAATTAATCCAAGGAAGAGGAGGGATTTGGTGGACGAATTAGAAAAAGAGTTCCTTGCCATGATGAATAAGTTTCGTATATTGAAAAAAAGACATAAGGAATATACAGAACTCCCTCATGCAGAATTTTTTATGTTATATACAATAGAAAATTGTATGAGGCAGAAGCAACAGAAAGGGTTATCTATGATAGGAGTAACTGCTTCTGAAATTTTAGAAGATATGGAATGTAGTATGTCAGCCGTTTCTAAACTCGCACGGATTTTAGAAGAAAAAGGGTATCTATGTCGGATCGATAGCAAGGAAGACAGACGAATTACGTATTTAATTCTTTCTGAGAAAGGAAAGGAGATGCTTTATAAAGCGAATGAAAAAAGAAAGAGAAGTTTTAACCATATTGTAACAGAAATGGGGGAGGAAAATATGAAAGAGTTAATAGAACTTCTAGAAAAAGTTTATGATATTATGAGCAGAGAAATGGAGGAAATATGATTAAAATCTTAAAATTTGCGAAAAAATCGTGGTACATCATACTGGCAATTATTTTACTTCTATTTATTCAGGCAAATTGTGAATTAGCTTTGCCGGAATATACCTCTAATATTGTAGATGTGGGAATTCAATATAGAGGGATTGAAAATTCCGTTCCAGATGTGATAAGACAGACCTCTATGGAAAATCTTTCTTTATTTTTAACAGAGGAACAAAAACAGACAGTATTAGCAGAATATACTCTATTAGATAAAACAAAAATCAAAGAAGAGGAATATCAAAAGTATCAGAAAGCTTATCCAAAGCTTTCAGAAGAAAATTTATATATTTTAAATGATACAGGATTAAAGAAAGAAGAGAAAGAGGCACAGATAGAAAAATTGAAGGAGATTTTAGCTCCAGCAGAAACGATATATCTATTATTCACTTCACAGGGAGAACAGGCAGAACAAATGCGAAAGCAGATATTAGGTGCTATGCAAATAGAAGAAAATACAGAAATTGATTTCTTCACCCTTTTATCCAGCCTCCCAAAGGAAAACTTGATTCAGATAAAGGAAAATATAGTAAAAGAGATGACAGTTTCTTCTGATACTATGTTAGAATCTATGGCAATCAGCTTTTTACAGGAAGAATATCAAAATATTGGTATCGCATTAGATAAAGTGCAGATGAATTACTTAAAAAATGTCGGAGGGCGTATGATAGCATTAGCACTTCTGACTATGGCAGCAGCTATTTTGGTAGGATATTTAGCGGCGAAATTAGCAGCCAGAACCAGCAGAGATTTAAGAAATCAGGTTTTTCAAAAGGTAGTAGGATTTTCTAGTGAGGAGATGAATCGATTTTCTACCGCCTCTTTAATTACTAGAAGCACAAATGACATTCAACAAGTACAGCAAGTTTTAGTGATGCTTTTTAGAATCGTGGCTTATGCACCTATTATGGGAATCGGCGGTATCATAAAAGTATTTCATACCAATGCTTCTATGACATGGATTATCGCTGTGGCAGTGGGAGTCATCATGTTTATGGTGATGATATTGATGCAGGTAGCAATGCCTAAGTTTAAGAGTATGCAAAAGTTAGTGGATCGGCTTAATTTAGTTTCCCGTGAAATTTTGACAGGAATACCAGTTATCAGAGCTTTCAGCAGAGAAAAATATGAAGAAAAGCGATTTGACAGTGCCAGCCGCGATTTAATGAAGACACAATTATTTACTACACGTACTATGTCGTTTATGATGCCTGCTATGATGTTTATTATGAATGCGATCACAGTTTTAATTCTTTGGGTAGGTTCTCATGGAATCGATCTAGGACAATTACAAGTCGGGGATATGATGGCATTTATCACATATACGATGCAGATTGTGATGTCCTTTTTGATGCTCACAATGATTTCTGTTATGCTTCCAAGAGCTTCTGTAGCAGCAGATCGTATTGATGAAATTTTAAAGAGTGAAACCGTGATTCACAATCCAGAAAATCCTAAAAAAGATGTAATACAAAAGGGAGAAGTGAGATTTGAAAATGTTTCTTTTCAATATCCGGGAGCAGAAGAATGTGCGCTGACAGACATTGATTTTACTGCAAAACCGGGAGAAACTACAGCCATCATTGGCAGCACAGGATGCGGAAAATCTACTTTAGTACAGTTGATTCCTCGCTTGTTTGATGTGACAAAAGGGAAAATCACAATAGATGGAGTGGATATCCGGCAGATGGATATGAAAGAGCTGAGAAGAAAAATTGGATATGTGCCGCAAAAAGGAATTTTGTTCTCTGGAACAATCGCTTCTAATTTAAAATTTGGTGCATCTGATATTTCTGATGAAAAGATGGAAGAAGCGGCAGCTATCGCACAGGCAGCAGAATTTATTGAAACGAAACCAGAACGCTATGAAACTGGAATCGCGCAGGGTGGCACAAATGTTTCTGGAGGACAGAAGCAAAGACTTTCTATCGCCAGAGCGATTGCAAAAAATCCAAATATCTATGTTTTTGATGACAGCTTTTCTGCACTTGACTATAAAACAGATATTACCCTTAGAAAAGCATTAAAAGAAAAAGTTTCGGAAGCAACTGTATTGATTGTAGCACAGAGAATTAGTACTATCATTCATGCAGAAAAAATTATTGTATTAGAAGATGGAAAAATAGTGGGAATGGGCACGCATGAAGAATTAATGAAAGACAATAAAGTATATCAGCAGATTGCGATAAGCCAATTATCAAAAGAAGAATTAGAGAAAAAAGGGAAAGTATCAGAAAGGAGTGAGAGCTGATGGCAGGACCTATGGGACATGGACATGGCGGTGGTATGCATGGATTAGAAAAGCCAAAGGACTTTAAAGGAACACTAGGAAAATTAATAAAATATATAAATAAATATCATACCGCTATTATTATTGTCATGATATTTACAGTAGGAAGTACGATTTTTTCTATTTTCGGACCTAAGATATTAGGAAAAGCGACTACCGTTGTATTTGAAGGATTAACCAGTAAAGTAAATGGTGGAAGCGGGATTGATTTTGAGAAAATCAAAAGAATTTTAATTCTGCTATTAATTTTATATGGTATTAGTGCGTTATTTAATTATATACAAAACTATATTATGGCAGGCGTCACACAGAAGATTACCTTTCAATTTAGAGATGAAATTTCAAAGAAAATTCATCGTTTGCCTATGAATTATTATGATACTAGAACCTATGGAGAAATTCTTTCTAGAATCACAAACGATGTGGACACTTTAGGACAGAGTTTAAATCAAAGTATTACACAATTAATTTCAGCCATTGCTACTTTAATCGGAGTGCTCATCATGATGCTCACAATCAGCCCGCTTATGACATTGATAGCTTTGCTGATGCTCCCGATTTCAGCCATATTGATTGGAATCATTATGAAACATTCTCAGAGTTATTTTAAAAGTCAACAAGAATATTTAGGGCATGTAAATGGACAGATAGAAGAAGTGTTCGGCGGACATAATGTGGTGAAATTATTTAATCAGGAAGAGTCAGCCCTGAAAAGTTTTCAAGAAACAAATGATATCTTGTATCAATCAGCGTGGAAATCACAATTTTTCTCTGGCATGGCTCAGCCTATCATGAATTTTGTTGGAAACTTAGGATATGTGATAGTAGCAGTATTAGGCGGATATTTGAATATTAAGAAAGTGATAGAAGTCGGAGATATCCAATCTTTTATTCAATATGTGCGCCAATTCACACAGCCTATTAATCAAATTGCTCAGATTTCAAATATGCTTCAGTCCACGACAGCCGCTGCCGAGAGAGTATTTGAATTTTTAGAAGAAGAGGAAGAAATACAGACAGCACAAAATCATGCGAAACTGATAGAGCAAAAGAAGGAAGCAGATGGCATGACAAGAGAAATATCCAGAAAAGTGACAATCGAGGATATCAAAGGAGAAGTTACCTTTGAACAGGTACATTTTGGATACTATCCAGATAAAATCATTATTAACAATTTTAATGCTAAAGTAAAACAGGGACAAAAGATTGCGATTGTAGGACCAACTGGTGCAGGAAAGACTACTATGGTGAAGTTATTAATGCGTTTTTATGATGTAAATTCTGGTGCTATCTTGATAGATGGGTATAATATTAAAGACTTTGACAGAGCAGAGTTAAGAGAAGCATTTGGCATGGTATTACAAGATACTTGGTTATTTAAAGGAACAATTATGGAAAATATTCGCTATGGTCGTTTGGATGCAACAGACGAAGAAGTCATAGAAGCAGCAAAAGCAGCACATGCACATCATTTTATTCAGACACTGCCAGATGGGTATCAGATGGAATTAAATGAAGATGCGAGCAATGTTTCACAAGGACAAAAACAGCTTCTCACGATTGCTAGAGCTATTTTAGCGGATAATCGGATTTTGATTTTAGATGAAGCGACCAGTTCTGTGGATACAAGAACAGAAGTGATCATACAAAAAGCGATGGATAATTTAATGAAGGGCAGAACGAGTTTTATCATCGCACACCGTTTATCTACGATACGAGATGCAGATCTTATTTTAGTGATGAAAGATGGAGATATCATAGAACAAGGAAATCATGAAGAGTTGATAGAACAAAATGGTTTTTATGCTTCTCTATACAATTCACAATTTGAACAAACTGCATAAATAAATACTATTTAGGCGGTTGAGAAGGGGGCGCTCCGGCAAGGACGTATTCCAACGAAGCCGCGCTTTCGCTCCGTTC
>CANRVK010000077.1 GCA_947643285.1 uncultured Eubacteriaceae bacterium | reverse complement strand
TACCAACGTCTTCCAAGGGGCTTCTTTTGGAATACTTCCTTGCCTCCGCTGGTTCATTGGCTGTTTTACTTTTTGAAAAAGGAATGTTATGATAAGCTAGGAAATCTAAGTAAGGAGATATATAAAAGTAATTCTCAAGAAGGCAGTATGGATATGGCGTTCGGAGTTTCGCAATTACTTAAGTTGTGTATATAGATGAAAGGAGGATTTCTATGGATGATAATGGCATTATTCAGCTATATTGGGATAGAAATGACCAAGCCATTAAAGCAACGTCTGATAAATATGGTCGCTATTGCAAGACAATCGCAAAGAACATATTAGGAAATGAGGAAGATGCAGAAGAATGTGTTAATGATACTTACTTGAATGCATGGAACGCTATGCCTACACATTGGCCTGAGCAATTAGTTACATTTCTTGGTAAAATCACACGAAACTTATCCTTTAATAAGTATAAGTACAACCATGCTGAGAAACGTGGTTGTGGTGAGATAACGCTTGTTTTAGACGAATTGGCTGATTGTGTATCAGATATTGATAATGTAGAACAAATAATTGATTGTCAAGAGCTGAAAAAGGCTATCAATTCATTCGTAAGAAATCTTTCAACAGAAAAACGGAACATATTTGTTCGCCGATATTGGTATGCAGATTCTGTATCAGAGATTGCAAGAGATTATAAAATATTGCCAGGAACAGTATCAAAAACACTAGAACGGACAAGAAAGCAATTAAAAGTATATTTAATAGAAAGGGGCTTTGAATTGTGAAAAAAGAAGATTTTTTTGAAGTCCTTGGCGAACTTGATGATGACATCGTGAAAGGGGCTAAAACAACTACGAAGAGGAAAATGAATTGGAAAGTTTGGGGAACAATAGCTGCTTGTTTTGCAATCGTGTATGGCATTAGCACTATACTGTTTCCGATTAGTAGAGATATGGTGGTGTCGGTTTATGCTCAAGACACTAACGAGGAAATTACAGCAACTGGCGCGGTGCTTATGACTGGTACAATCAAAGATAATGGTGAAATGAAAGGACATCCGCTGATGTTCTATCTTTCTGGACAGGATATTGCTACCGTTCGTTTTTCCTGCAAAAATCAGCAGATTAATTTTATGGACTGGACAGAAAAACGGGATGAATATGGAAATGCTCAGAACTTTACTGTCACTTATGGAGAGGATGAAAGTGAATACTATTATTTGACAATTGACTGGATTCCCAACGCTATTATCCGTGAATTGACTGACAATGAAACCTGTACGATTGCAACCTTGCCAGAAGAAATGCGCAATGATATTATTGTGATGGAGATTACTTTTGAAAACGGAAAGACTACAACAAAAGCGATCACAATTTCTCTGCTTGATGATGGAACATTTTTTGCCAACTTTGATGATTACAAAATCAATGAAGCAGATACTTTTGTAGATCGCCTTGATAGCGAAGCGATTCCTCGTGATATTCTGTATGCCCAAGGTGCTATTCCAGAAAATATTACACCTGATACTCCACCCATGGTCTGTATTAACAACAAATTATATCAACAATCTAAAGAGAAACTATCATATACAAAGATGAAAAATGGTTTCATCTATTTAGGAAAAATCGAAAGTGATATTACCGATGACCAAATCACTACTGATGGAGTGCCGAAAGAAAACTTTCAGGCAAATCACCCGATTGTTGGTTCAGAGATTTATCAGTATAATGATGATGTTGTAATTAAAATTGACGGAAAATATTGTCTTTATGAAATTATTGATGATAGAAAAATACAAGATACACAGAATAGACAAATTGAACATGTGGGAGTAATACCTTATTGGGGAATTTCATTATCAGTTGAAAATGCCAAGCCTGCTGGACTGACCCTTGTATGTACGCAATCAGAGAAATTGCCAACAGGAGAACTACAAATGGGAAGTTTCTATAAGCTCATTGTATGGAATAATGACAATAATACTTGGGAAGATGTTCCTTACTTGATTAAAGATATAGCATGGACGGAAGAAACATATATAATTCCTTTAAATGATACTATGAAATGGGAAGTGAGATGGGAAATTTTATATGGAGAATTATCAGCCGGAACATATAGAATTATGAAAAATATATCCGATTTTAGAACAACAGGAGATTATGATACAGCAGAATGTTGGGCTGAGTTTGAAATAAAGTGAATTTATTAACAGAAAGCGGATCTGATTTCGCTTATTATGCGAGTGGAATGAAAGAATACCCATAAAATAGAATTTTCTACTTGCATAGAATAAAAAGCTCAGAAGCCCTCTTTATAAATTTTATTATTCAAAAGAACTAGCACAACGAGTTAATTTCATAGATTATTATAAGTGACAAACTGCTTTCTCATAGATAAAATAAAGAAATTTATATCTGCATCTATTTTTCCTCAGAACTGTCAAAAAATTAGCATCGGCAAGGAGGTCTATTCCAAAAGAAACCCCTTGGAAGACGTTGGTACTTAATGAGCAGTTCCGCAAGAAGCGGAGCTGCGAATTTAGTACCACTACGTCTGGAACGGAGCGAGAGCGCGGTTTCGTTGGAATAGACCTCCTTGCCGGTGCGCCCCTTTGTTCAAAATGTTCAAAATTATATTACAACAACATTACATTAGATCATTTATATTTCTATTCTGTTTTAAATGAACTTACAATAGAATCTAAACCTTCTGATAAATTCTTTAACCGCATACTGATTTCTGTCATCTTTCCAATATTTTTTGTTTCATCTTCAATAGTCACCATAGCTTTTTCAATCTGTTCATCTGTTTCCACAGAACAGGATAAAATTTGCTGCATAGCTTCTATAACATGTTCTTTATCATCATTAATTTTATTAATATTAGAAATCAATTCTTTTGTTACATTTACCATATTTTCAATATCTCTGGCGATGGCTTGGAAAGAATCTCTAGTAGTTTGCATAGCTTCTGAAGAGTTCTCTAAAGCGTTTGCTCCCTCTTTCATATTGATTCCTGTAATCTCAATATTATCACAGATTTCTTTTACAATATCGTTAATCTCTGCTGTAGCTTTTGCAGTTTGTTCTGATAATTGTTTAATTTCTTCCGCTACTACAGCAAACCCCTTTCCTTCTGCACCAGCTCTTGCTGCTTCAATGCTCGCATTTAGAGCTAATAAATTTGTTTGGTTTGCAATTGTTTCAATCGTGGTGACAATTCTTCCGACATCTTGTGAACGCTGTGATAAAATATCAATATTATCCCCTACTTTTTTTGCACTATTCTGTGTGATTAGAAATCTATCAGATAAATTGTTCATTTCTAATAGATTTTTTTCATTTTGTTTCTGTGTTTTATTCAGATAATCATTTACATGTTGTGCTTGAACAATAGATTCCCCTATCATGTCAGCTAAAGAGTTTAATTTTTCAGAGCTTTTTTCAGCAGAATCTGTTTGAAGTTTAGAGGAAGAACTAACCTGATTCATAACTTCATTAATATCACTCATCGCTTCAGAGCCAATAGTAAGAGAAGAAGCTAAAGTTCCAGCATCGACAGAAGTATCTTTTGAGCGCATTTTTAACTGAGAGATAATAGAGGTCAACTGCTCTCTTAAACTCCGCATAGAAGTGATCATAATACTTAATTCATCTTTCCTTTTAAACTTAGATTCATAATTTTTCTTTTTCTCTTCCATTGTTAAATCTAATCCTGACAGTTGATTGAGAGAATTTGTCACATGAGTGATAGATTTACCGATAGGAGCACAAAAGACCCTAGCACCAATAATAGAAATTATAATCATTAAAAGTTCAATAAAAACAATCATTCGTATTAAAGAGAGATTATTAGCCTGTAAGGAATCATTTCCGATAACAGAACATACTGTCCACCCATTTGACAATTTAGAAAAAGAAACATATTCTTGCTGATTTCCTATCATATATTGTCCTGTTGCGAAATCATTTCCCTTAATTTGATCAGCGAGCACTTTATATTTTCCGTCTTCTAAAGTTGTCATATCGTCTTCAGAAGTTAAAGTCTGATGAATAATAAAATGAAAATCTTCATTTATTATAAAAATATATCCAGAGTTAATTAATTCAATATTATTTACAAAAGTTCTTAAGGTATCGAAATTTAGATCCACACTCAACATACCTATATAAGTATCATCAATATAAATAGGTTTTGTATAAGAAAGCATTTCTACATTATTGCTTTTGGAAACATATGGCTCAAACCAAACCCCATCTTTTTCAGGAATACAATCATAGTACCAAGAAAGACGTTCATTTCCTTCATAAAAATATTCTATATCATATTTAGTTTTTGTTTGAACCTTTCCACTGTTATCTACATCTTCATAATAGACTCCATAAATTTCAGTACGCCCACCAGATGGAACTGCCTGAGAAGGATCTAAAATCAGATAAGCACCCATAGCAGTATCCAAGTTATCATTTAAAATTCGTTCTATAATAGGAGCGAGTGCAGTTTCATATTCTGCAGCATGAGTAGAAAGATAATCAGGATTTACTACACCTTGTATAATGCTGATGATATCATCTGCGATTCCTTGAGATCTTGTAATTTTTTGCTCAATTAAGTTCGTATTTTCTCTGGCAGTAGAACTGACTAATTCCTCCATATTGGCATTTAACATAGAATTCATATTTGCGAGCATAACAGCCCCTTGTATTGCTACTGCAAAAAGACAAATTGCAATTATAACAACGGTAATTCTCGTATGTACTTTTTTTAACATAATAAAAATCTCCTTTTCTTTTATAATTTCCTAGCAGTTTCTTAGTAATTATGTTATACTTAATATAATAAACTATTTTACAGGAGATGAAAAGACTATGATTTCTAAAATTGCTACTATAAAAAAAGATTCTTTAAATCCTCAATTTGTTATAGAGATTGCCCAGAAATGCTCTTCCTTCGATTCTTCTATCACTATGTATGCAAAAGACCAGACCGTCAATTTAAAAAGTATTGTGAATATCTTCGGCACATCTATTGAAAATGATGAAGAAGTAGAATTAGTATTCTCTGGTAATGATGAGCAAAAGGCGAGTGAAGCTATTTTGAAGTTATTAGAACGCTAAAAGAAAAATAGAAAATTGCAAAATAAATATTTCCTACAATTTATAACTCCTTTTTTATTTATATCTTGTAGAAATTCCTTATTTTGCAATATCTCTATTTATTTACCATGTTAAAATTTCATTTCCATCTTCTGTGATTAACAGTGTATATTCCCATTGTGCAGAAGGTTTTCCATCTTTTGTTCTGATAGTCCATCCATCTTCTTCATCTTCATATACATCTTCTGTTCCTATATTTATCATTGGTTCAATAGTAAAAATCATTCCCGGAACTAATATCATATCTGTATTCGGTTCTCCGATATGGCTCACCCATGGTTCTTCATGAAATTCCAATCCTACTCCATGTCCTCCTATCTCTCTTACTACGCTATATCCATTTTTATAAGCATGTTGAGAGATGATATATCCTATATCTCCTAGATATCCCCATGGTTTTGCCGCCTGTACCCCTAATTCTAAGCACTCTTTTGTAAACTCTACCAGTTTCTTTTTTTCTTCTCCTACATCTCCAATACAAAACATTCTGGAGGCATCGGCAAAATATCCATTTAAAATAGTAGTGACATCTACATTTACAATTTCCCCTTGTTTTAGAATACGATTTTTGTCAGGTATTCCATGACAAACTACCTCATCGATGGACACACAAACACTTTTGGGATAACCTTCATATCCAAGCGGTGCTGGTATTCCTCCATGTGATATAGTATACTCATGCACCAAATGATTAATTTCTTCTGTAGATATTCCTTCTTTTATAAATTCTGATACCTTATCTAAAATTTCAGTATTCAATTTTCCTGCTTCTCGTATTCCTGCGATCTGCTTTTCATTTTTTATTATTTCATGACCGGGTACTAATTTTCCTTGTTCTTTTAACTGTTCTAATCTTTCATCCATTCTCAGATGACAGTTTTTATATTTTTTTTTACTATGACACCAACATTCCTCATTTCTTCCTAATTTCATTATTTTTTCCTTCCTTTATCCTTTCTTAACGTAACTAAAAATCAGAATTTCAAAATTTTTTATAACCTTCTCAAAATATATGATAAAAACTATATTTTTATAATTTTACAATTTCCATTAAATGACCTGTTATTTCTGCCATATTAGTTGAAATCTGCTTACTGTTTTGAGAAATCTCTACATTAGTATTTACTACATTAGAAATTTTGTTAATTTCTGTAACGGCATGTTCTACGATAGATATATTCTCATGAACCATATCAGTAATTTCTTTTATATCTGTATTGACCTGTTTCATATCCCCAACTACAAGATTAAATGCCTTAACCGTGCGTTCTGTAATATTCTTTCCCACATTAACCGCTTGTATAGAATTTGTAATGAGTTCATTTGTTTCTTTTGCTGCCTGCGCGCTTCTTGCTGCGAGTTCACCAACCTGTATAGCAACAACGGCGAACCCTTTTCCGGTTTCTCCGGCTCTTGCTGCTTCTATAGAAGCATTCAGCGAAAGCATATTTGTCTGTTGAGCAATCGAGTCGATTTCGTCAATTATTTTTTCAATTTTTGCTGACATATCACTGATTTTTTGAATAGAATGACTGAGTTCTTCCATTTGCAGTTGTGTTTGTAAGATAGTACTAACAGCAGTTTCTGTTGTAGAAGTTACTTTTGTTGATGCGTTTGCACTAACATTTAATTCATTTACTAATTCCCCCATCACCTGTTCTAAACTGACAGTAGCTTTTTTCTGTTCCTCTGTTCCATCATAAATTTCTCCTGCACTAGATAAAGTTTTCTTTGACACATCATCTAAATTCAGACATGCAGACTTCACATTTTCGATAAGGGATAAATTATTTTCCATATCTGTTTTCTGTTGTAATAAAAGCTTCTCATTTTCATCCATACTTTTACAAATACTTTCTACCATCTTATTAATACAATCAGAAAGTTGGACAAATTCTGGATTTCCCTCTTCTTTTATAACAATATGGAAATCTCCTTCTGCTATTTTTTTCATAGCATTACTGATATTATTAATACCATTTACAATTTTATTTTCTACAGTTCGATTAATTATGATGAGTAATGCTAAGAAAATAATAAACATACTGATCGAAACCACTATAGTCTGGTTCACTCTAGCTTTATAATATTCTTTATATGGCATAAAAGTTCCTATCAGCATATCCTCATATTCTTCCATCACATAATATCCTTTTACTCCATTTACCGTTATTTTCTTAACTTCTTTACCTGCTTGTATCGGAAAACCTACATTTTGTGCTACTGCACCAATTAAATTTTCATTCGGATGTGCTAAAATATTTCCGGTTTTTATATCAATCGCATAGATATATCCAGTGTCACCAAACTCAATATCTTTTAAAACAACATCAATTTCTGTATTTGCAAGAGTTTTTTCTAATACTTCAGGACGGATTTCTACCTGTAAAAATCCTTTTTTATCCGATCTCGCTACGCCTACATATTGTAATACAGTCCCATCTATTACATTTTTCTGTGGTTTTTGAACAATCTCTATAGATGGATCATCTAAAATAGCCATAAACTCGGCTGACTGTTCCCCACTGTTCATATCAAAACCAATATAAGCTTCTATTGTGCTGTGTGTAATAATTCCATTTTCATCAATAATATGTAATTGATTTACCATCAGTTCATCACGAACTTCTTTCAGTCTATTTCCATCACTTAATAAGGTTGGATCACAAGCTAATATATCTTCAAAAGCATGTGCTTTTGCC
This sequence comes from uncultured Eubacteriaceae bacterium, assembly GCA_947643285.1. Classification (GTDB taxonomy): domain Bacteria; phylum Bacillota; class Clostridia; order Lachnospirales; family Lachnospiraceae; genus MGBC136627. Next base: position 3,794 of record CANRVK010000077.1, on the reverse strand, counting down.
AAATTATTTTCATTAAGACTATTAGTGAGCCTTAAAATCTCATTATTATTATTAATCAGCCTTTTTTTTACGGTTTCTAATTTCTCTTTACTTAACAGAGTATTATCTTTTTGACTAATAAATGTCTGTAAAGTAAAAATAGATAAAATGGTAATAAGTAATGCTATTAACATGTACAGACATAAGTTTCTTGTAAACATCTTTTTCATAATAAAAATCCTCCATTTTAAATTGTCTTTTGAATTTATTAGTTTTTTTATTTACAGAAAGCGCAATATAGGTATATTTTAAAAATAAAATGTAATATCTATTATTATTGTTTATTTTTCTGTCAATAAATAAATTTTACTCGAAATACTTATTTTATAACAAAATTTATCTGTCTTATTAGATAATATATTATCTGTTATTTGAATTTATAATAGCTAAGAAAACATCTAGTCTTTAGGCTGGGTGTTTTCTTAGCCATGTTTTTTCAGTAACGGATCTTTTGGACTATCTAATATTAGTATAGTTTATATTAGAAGGAAAAGCAAGAACTTTGAATATGGATTTATTGATTTAGAAGATATATACACTATATGCACGAATTTAAGGCAATTATGTACAAAAAAGCAAACCTTTTGAGAATTTTAAAAATGTTATTATTATTTATAAAATATCACTTTTTTAATTTAAAGTATCATTGTTTGGGGGACAAATTAACGAAAGGTTCGCAGAGAGAAGGAACGATTCCAACGAAGCCGCGCTTTCGCTCCGTTCCAGACGTAGCGGACACTAAATTTGCAAATCCCGCTTCTTGCGGGTTTGCTCATTAAGTGCCGACGTCTTCCAAGGGGCTTCTTTTGGAATTCGTTCCTTCTCTCTGCTAGTTTTTTGTTTCGGCTGGTTTATAAAAAATGAATGGCGTCACAAAATAAAAATTTATTTGATAACTAATAATCATATATTATAGATTTGCCCATGATACAAACTAGCACAGGAACTCCTCTATTCCGAAAGAAGTCCCTTGGAAGACGCTTGCCCGTTAGTGAACAGACCGATTACGGGCTGTGAACTTAGTGTCCATTACGTCTGGAACGGAGCGAGAGTGGGGCTTCGTTGGAATAGAGGAGTTCCTGCGCGAACCGTTCGTCAATTTCTTCTCATATCAACTAATCCTTGAATAGTAAAAGGATATATTTTATAGAAAATTTTTGTAGACTTTTTATGAAATAAGTTGTAAAATAAAAATACAAAATTTTATATGTGCAAAAAAGCTTACATTATTGCACATTTTTAGAGTAGTCAATAAACATGTCTGGAATGGAGCGAGAGGGGGATTTCTTTGGAATACTTCTTTGCTTTTGGGATTCTTTGGTCAAAATGTTTTCTAAACAGTTATCATCTATGTTTTCATAATTTTATTCCCTTAAATATGATTTATAAGTATATATTAAAAAATAATTGCTTATATTGTTCTCTATAAGATAAAATAAATATAGTTGACTATGCAACTATTTTGGGTTATACTTGTAACTATTAATTTGGAAAAAAATATACGATAGGGTGATCTTTATGAATGATAGTATTGGAAAGATGATTTCTATTCTTCAACGTAAGGCTCAATCTTATTATACAAAGTTTCTCAAAGATTATGATATATCATCTGCAGAATATCCTGTTCTTTTTTATTTGAATGGGAAGGACGGAGTTACACAAGACGAAATTGCAGCAGAACTGAGTATAGATAAGGGAGCTGTTACACGGATTTTACAATCACTTTCTGATAAACAAATGATTGAACGGAAAAAAGACGATTTTGACCACAGATGTAATCGTATTTTTTTAACAGAGCGTGGAAAAGAAACACGCGAACCAGTTCATCAGGCGAAGGAAAATTGGAATACGATAATGACAAGACATATGTCTACTAACGAAGAAAAAGAATTGATGAGATTATTATCTCTTGCGATTCAAAATCTCAAGGAGGAGTTATGAACAAAGGAATAATAAAAGACCAATCTGAGTCTATCATAGAATCGCCAAATAATTTTACACAAGTACAAACAAAACAAAATCCTCTTGGTACAAAGCCAGTAAAGCCATTATTATTTCAATTTGCTGTTCCGAGTATTATTGCTATGTTGGTAAGTTCTTTATATAATATCGTTGATCAGTTTTTTATTGGTCGGAGTGTTGGGGAATTAGGAAATGCAGCAACGAATATTTCTTATCCTCTTTCTATTTCCTGTGTAGCGATTGCTCTTTTATTTGGAATCGGAGGAGCATCTGCTTTTAATATTTCAATGGGTAAAGGAGAACGACAAAAGGCAGTTTATTATCTTGGAAATGCTATAGTCATGCTTTTTGGATGTGGTATTATTTTATGTATGATTACATTGCTGTTTCTAGATCCTCTGCTCCGCTTTTTTGGTTCGCCTGACAATGTTCTTGATTATGCGAAGACTTATACAAGAATAGTAGCGTTTGGATTTCCCTTTCTGATTTTGACAACAGGGGGAGGTCATTTGATTCGCGCTGATGGTCGTCCTAAGATTAGTATGCTCTGCAATTTGACAGGGGCTATGATTAATGTATTACTTGATGCGCTGTTTGTATTTGAACTTCATATGGGAATGGCAGGAGCTGCGATTGCTACTATTATTGGACAATTTATTTCTGGTGGAATGGTAATTTGGTTTTTAAGTCATTGTCATACAGTAAAGGTATGTAGAGAACATTTAAAAATTCAAAAAAAAGTGGTTGCTCGGATTGCCGCTCTTGGCACTGCCCCATGCAGTAACCAACTCGCTATGATGTTAGTGCAAATTGTTATGAATAAATCACTTAAGTATTATGGTTCAATTTCAGTTTATGGAGAATCAATACCCATTGCTTGTGCAGGAATTATTACAAAGGTGAATCAGGTATTTTTATCATTTGTAATTGGAATTTCACAGGGATTACAGCCAATTACAAGTTTTAATTATGGAGCAAAAAAGTATCAGAGGGTAAAAGAATCTTATCTTTTTGCAGTAACTTGTGGTTTTCTATTGGCTATTACAGCCTTTTTGCTGTTTCAATTCGCACCAAGACAGATTATTTCTATTTTTGGTAATGGTTCAGAAGAATATTATAGTTTTGCGGTGAATTATTTTCATATCTTTTTGTTTTGTACTTTTATCAATTTTATGCAGCCTATCAGTTCAAACTTTTTTACATCAATCGGGAAACCAAAACGTGGAACTTTTTTATCCCTTACAAGACAGATTCTTTTTCTTTTGCCTTTGCTTTTAATCATTCCACTATTTATTGGAATTGATGGCATTATGTATGCAGGACCAATCGCCGATTCTCTCGCAGGAATTGTGTCTATTATTATGATAGGGAGAGAATTTAAGCGGAGTGAATATTTAGAAAAGTAAAGAATATGGTTGTTTATGTGAAATGATGACGATTTAGTTTTGCAGTTTTTATAATTAGGATATATGAAATATTTAGATAATAGTTTAGATTATTTTAAAACAGGGGTTCGCTCCGGCAAGGAAGTATTCCAACGAAGCCGCGCTCTCGCTCCGTTCCAGACGTAGTGGTACTAAATTCGCAGCCCTAACAGGACTGCTCATTAAGTACCAACGTCTTCCAAGGGGCTTCTTATGGAATACTTCCTTGCCTTCGCTAGATTGTGGGCTGTTCTAATTTGTGAAAATTGAATTTTACATCATAGAATAAAAAATTGAAATGTAACTAAATTATAAACTATAATTGAGCAAATCCGGAAAATTGCACAAAATATTCTGTGTTTTGTATGT
>CANRVK010000076.1 GCA_947643285.1 uncultured Eubacteriaceae bacterium | reverse complement strand
ATTCGCAGCCCTTTACAGGACTGCTTATTAAGTACCAACGTCTTCCAAGGGGCTTTTATGGAATACTTCCTTGCCTCCGCTAGTTCGTTGGCTGTTCTACTTTTTGAAAAGCGAATGTTACGATAACTTATGAAATTTAAATAAGAAGATATGCAGAAGGAAGTTTCGGAAAGTTTCGTATTTCTATGGGATTTAGAGTTTCACAATTATCTACAACAGATTTAGAATATAAGGAGGGATTCAATGCTTGAAAATATACCATGTCAATCAGTTATGATTGAATTGCTGGGTCAATCTTTGTTTGAAGTTTGGCAAGGGTTATGTTCGGCTATTGATGAAAAATACGAAATGGAACGATTATGGAATACAGGTGGTAAGAATTGGACTTACGAGTATAAATATTGTAAAGGTGGTAAAACACTTTGTTGTCTGTATGCAAAAAGAAATTGTGTTGGTTTTATGATTATCTTTGGAAAAGATGAAAGAACAAAATTTGAAGAGATAAGAGATATTCTTTCTACTGCTGTTTGCAGGAAGTATGATGAAGCAAAAATCTATCATGATGGGAAATGGGTAATGTTTGAACCGACTAATACTGCTGAATTTGATGATTATATTAAATTGTTGGCTATTAAAAGAAAACCGAATCGGAAATAACAATTCATATTTGTAGAAAGGGGCAAGCAACTATGCAAATGCTAAAAGAAAAAATTGATACGAGTATATTCGTCCTCATGCGGAATGAATTGTAAGGTTTGCTATAAACGCTGTTACCATAAAAAGCCTTGAGCCGGTTGCTTGAACAGTGATAGAGAAAAGCTTAAATATTGCCGTAAATACAAAATCAAGGACTGTATCATAGAAAAAGTCATATCCTATTGTTTTAAATGTTCCGAACATCTATACAAACTGATTAAAAATCTTAAAAAAATCTATAACAAACAAAGAAGATAAAAAAACTCGTAGATGATAAATCTCAGTATGCTGACTGGTCTACTCGTGATGATATTAAGAATCAGCTTAATATGGATTTGATTATTCTTTTGTATCAGAATGGTTATCCGTTTGAGTGAGATGAAGAAATATTTGAAAAAGTGATGGTACAGGCAGAGAATTTTAAAAAATTTTCTGGCGATTTATCTAGTAAGCAATCAAATAATGTAGTATATCAATTTCAACCAGAAGAACATTTATCTATGGTTGCAGAAAGTGTACTGTTATATGGAGTTAAGAATAAGGAAAATTAAGATATTGTAATAACAGAAAATATTGAAAGAATAACAGGAAAATAGGGAGCTTATGAAAGAAATAAAGTCTATTATAAATCCTTTTTTTTCATTGGATTATATGACAACAGCAGATGAAAATAAATATTTTGATAGAAAATCAGCTAAAATAAAAGTATATTTATATTAACTAAAAGTAATTAAATGTTTCATAATTACTAATCGTTACAGGAGGAGAAAAGAATGGCAGAGATAAAGTTATTTTCTTTGCGTGAGGGAGTAAAGGAATGTAGTTCATCAGAAGTGATTCTTGAAAAAGAACTTCAAACTCTTATTGAACAAAATATGGAAACATTTTTTGGTGTACGTTTTTTGAAAAGTGAATATGTGGTCACAAATGGGCGAATGGATAGTATTGGAATAGACGAAAATAACAGTCCAGTTATATTTGAATATAAGCGCAGTCAGAATGAAAATGTAATCAATCAAGGGTTATTTTATCTGGATTGGCTTTTGGATCATAAAGCAAATTTTAAATTGTTGGTTATTGAGAAATTAGGAATGGAAGCTGCAAATAATATAGATTGGTCAGTTCCATGTGTTATTTGTGTAGCACATGATTTTACAAAATATGATATACATGCAGTAAATCAAATGCAAAGGAATATCAAATTAGTAAGTTACCGCAAATATGACAATGATTTGCTTTTACTTGAACATTTAAACACGCCGACAGTAAAACCGATTGTCGAAAATACTATAAATGATAGTGATGTGAAAAATAGTGCCCCAAAATCGCATATAGAAAAATTGGCAGCAGTTTCGGACGACTTAAAAAATCTTTATTATGCTATTTGCGATTTTATTGAATCTTTAGGAGATGATATAGTATCTAATCAGCTTAAATTATATTTGGCATATAAAAAAGTTCAGAATATGGTATGTATTGAGATTTACAATAAGCAGATTATTCTGTTTTTAAAGCTGAATCCAGAAACCGTCAATTTAGAAAAAGGTTTTACAAGAGATATGCGTAGTATTGGACACTATGGTACAGGAGATTTGCAAATAACTGTAAAAAATACAGCAGATTTTGAAAAAGCAAAGCCTTTACTTGAAAAAGCATATAATGAAGCGTAAAGAATTTGAAGCATTTGTCAGGGGTGGAAAAATGAATAATATTTAGGATTCATAAAATCAATCATATACCATTAAATTTGCAAAAAAAGATGATATAATTAATATCAGATGAGAGAGATTATTTATTCAGCAGATACACAATATTTTAGAAAAGAACACTAACAATCAGTTAAGGAAAACAACATATAGTTATTATCCGCAGTTATAAAACAAGCGTTATCAACAGCGCTAACAAAAGGATAACATTGGCTCATATAGGCAGGATAATATAGATATATCAAATAATCAAAAGATTTACATATGCAACAAAGAATAATATCTAAATAAAATTGATTAGTATTTGTCGAGATAAGGAAATTAATATGATGCTTGTTCCTAAAGACCTGCTTTCGGTTCGGAATATCAGAGGCAAGGGAAAAATACATTCTTTTGCACCAATCGCCTTATAATAAGTGGTCAAGGGAAAAAATTGTGTTTGGTTATTTTCGGAGGAAAGGTATGAAATATGTAACAGCAACTTTTGGCATGGTAAATGAAATTTACAATGTTTTATATACAACAATCAAAACAGTATATCCAAAGTATTACCCCAAGGAGGTAGTAGATTTCTTTTGCCAACATCACAATAAAGAACACATTTTAAATGGTATAGCGTCTGGGAATATGGGAGTATTAGTGTACGACGGCGTAATTGCTGGAACAGGTTGCTATGATGGTAATCATATTACAGGTATATATGTGTTGCCTTCTTACCAAAAACAAGGCTGTGGTTCATATATTATGAATCGTTTGGAAACTAAAATTTCAAAAAAACATGATGTGGCTGTTTTAGACGCCTCACTTTCCGCAGTTCATTTATATGAGCATAGAGGCTATAAGACAGTTGGACATGGAATTTATGAATTAGAAAATGATGTAAAGCTGGTTTATGAAATCATGGAGAAAAAATTAAGGATTGATTAAATTCAACTTCATTTGAGAGGTACTATAAAATGAAATGCAAAATAAGAAAATGGAAATTATCAGATGCAAAAGATTTAGCGGCAATCCTTTCTAATAGGAAAATACAAGATAATCTTCGGGACGGATTACCATATCCCTACACAGAGCAGGACGGTTTGGCTTTCATTTCTGATATGCTTTCCGCAAATGAAGATGAAACATTTGCATTTGCTATTACAACAGATAACAAAGTGATTGGCAGTATCGGAGTTTTTCGACAAGGAAATATACACAGGCAAACTGCCGAATTGGGTTATTATGTTGCAGAAGAATACTGGGGTAAGGGAATCATGACGGAAGCTGTAAAACAAATCTGTGAGTATGTTTTTAATAAGAGCGATATTATCCGCATTTATGCAGAGCCATTTGCATATAATATTGCTTCTTGCAGAGTGCTTGAAAAAGCAGGATTTCAGTATGAGGGCACATTGAGAAACAATGCCGTTAAAAATGGTAAAATTATTGACATGAAAATGTATTCTTTACTGAAAAAATTATAATGTTTCGTTTATGGCGTATTGGCGACAATAAGAAATTAAATGATGTAATTGAAGTAAAAACGATATTTGCACATTTATTAAATAAATATAGTTAAGAAAGACAAAAAACACGCCTAATTCAAGTAATAGACATTCAGCTCTGAAATCCAGTAAAAGAAAGAATTTCAGAGCTTTCATTTTGTTTTATGATGTTAAAAATGATGTGAGCTTACTTTTTTTATTTAAAATTTGTGATAATTAAAATTACCCTGTTCTCCAAAAAGATGTGATATTCCAAAAAAAATGCTTTTAAAGATAAAGAAATGTAAAGAAAATATTAGAACAACATTGATTTTTTTACTGTCCTAAAATATTTTTTAAAATGATATTGCTAGTATTTGAGATTTAAAATATAATTAAATATAAAAAGAATTAATTAAATAAAATATATGTAGATAAGGATTCTTATTCAGCAATATCTATAATATCTATTATAAAGCAAGTAACCCAGAAATAAAATATTGCAGTTATGCTTTTATATAACACAAATCATATACTAAATTTCAATTACAATGAAGTAAAAGTAGTTTTAGACAAATACCAGACAAATACTATAGACTTCATACTGATAAATTTTTATAAAAAAAATAAATTTATTCAGAGATTAGAGGCTTCACATTTCTAGAAGAATCAAGAAACTAGCCAAGGCAGGAAACAATTCCAAAAGAAGCCCCTTGGAAGACGTTGGCACTTAATGAGCGAACCCACAAGGTTCAGCGAATTTAGTACCATTACGTCTGGAACGGAGCGAGAGCGCGGCTTCGTTGGAATGTTTCCTGCCTCGGCGAACCTTAGTTAAAATGTAACATCAAATTTTGCCAAATAAAATAACAATATCAATATAATCAAAAATCAAAAAAAGGAGAATAAAATCTATGAAAAATAATATAGTTTTGATAGGAATGCCGGGAAGTGGGAAAAGTACAGTAGGAGTTGTTTTAGCTAAGATGCTCGGCTATCGATTTATAGATATGGATATTGTGATTCAAGAAAAAGAGAAAAAGCTGTTACAAGAAATCATCTCTGAAAAGGGAAATGATGGATTTATGGAAATTGAAAATCGGATAAATTCGGAAATTGAAGCAGAATATACAGTAATTGCTCCCGGAGGAAGTGTGATTTATGGAAAAGAAGCGATGGAACATTTGCATAAAATAGGAACCGTCGTCTATTTGAAATTGGAACATCAAGAATTAGAAAAGAGATTAGGAGATTTAAGAAAAAGAGGGGTTGTACTAAAAGATGGATATACATTAAAAAATTTATATGAAGAAAGAACTCCTTTATATGAAAAATATGCAGACATTATATTAGAAGAAGGGGAAATGGATTTAATTACAACCGTAAATGTGATCATAGATAGGCTAAAAGTAGGAGAATTTTTATAAATATTAGAAAAAACCCTTTACAAATAAAGGCTTCCCTGTTACAATAAATATGTTACAAAAGTATTACGAAAAAATTACCAAATATTGAGTGACTATGGAGGTCTTATGAATAGAAATAAAATATTGAACGGAAAGCTAAAAGTAACAGCGGTAAAATCAATAGCAGCAGTTGCAGTTTGCTTAACATGCGCATATGCATTGTTTGGAAAAGCAAGTTTTCCGAAATATTATGAAGTTACATTAAATGGAGAAGTGATTGGAGCAGTTTCATCACAAGAAGACGCAGAAATAGCATTAAAAGATGCCAGATATCAGATGATAACGGAAGTAGATGGCATGGTTTATATGAACCCAGAATTGACTGTGACAGAGAAGAAAAAATTATTTGGGAAGAGAATGAAGGCAGAAGAGTTAGAAGAGATTATGTATATCGCTTTGCAGGATAACATTTTTTCAGAAAATCAGAAAGCTTATACGATAAAAATTAATGAAACGACGATCAATCTTGCCTCTAAGGAAGAAGTATTAGAACTGCTAGAAGCGACGAAAAATAGATTTGACACAAATAATGAATTTCAAATACAATTAGTAGAAGATACATCAGGTGTTTTTACTACTTTAACTACAGATATCACAAAACCAGAGGTTTCTGTTAATGAAAGAGCAGTAGTGTTCGCTTCAGAAGATGGCACATCTGCACAAGCTGCAGAAGAGTTTACTTTAGAGGAAGGATTAAAAGATATTAAATTTGAACAGGAAGTACAAGTGGTAGAATCCTATATAAAAGAAAATCAGTTGACTACTGTACAAGAAGCCTATGATATGGTAACGAAAGAAAAAGAGAAAAATGAAATCTATGAAGTTCAGCCGGGAGATTGTATTTCTATTATCGCTGAAAAGACAGATGTTCCTAGTTCTAAGATATATGAATTAAATGGAGGAGTGACAGAAAATTCTGTATTACAGATCGGACAGGAATTAGTGATCACTGTTCCAGAGCCTGAATTGACAGTATTAGCTACAGAAACTCTCACTTATGAAGAAGAGTATCAAGAGGGAACAGTATATATTGACAATGATTCTTGGTATACAACAGAACAAGTGATACAGCAGCAAGGAACAGTAGGATATCGAGAAGTTACTGCATTAGTGAATACAAGAAATGGAAGAGAAGTGAGCAGAGAGATTATAAATGAAAAAGTGACAACAGAATCACTTCCTACTATTATTGAAAGAGGAACTATCGTGCCTCCTACTTATATTAAACCAATCGTAGGCGGAACATTAACTTCTTATTATGGACAGCGTTGGGGCAGATTACATGCAGGAGTGGATTGGGGAATTTCTACTGGTTCTACTGTTATGGCTTCTTGTGGAGGTAAAGTTATCAGCGCAGGTTGGAATGGCGGATATGGATACAGCATTTTATTACAACATTCCGATGGAAAACAGACAAGATATGCACATTTAAGTAAAATATTAGTCAGCCCCGGACAATATGTAGAACAGGGTGAGAAAATAGGATTAAGTGGAAATACAGGAAATAGCACAGGTCCTCATTTACACTTTGAAATTATTGTGAATGGAAATGCGATGAATCCTTTAAATTATCTAAATTAGATTATTTGTTATAATCTTATAAAAAGGTTTAAATAATATAGAACATATTAGTACAGAAGATGAATAAACACAAAAATGAATGAAAAATACTTATAGAATTTATTATTTCGTATTATATAACAAGAAATCCTCTAACTTTGAAGTAAGAGGATTTCTTGCAAAATAATAGATAGAAATAAAAGGAAAAGGATTATTACAAAATAAGATTTTTAGATAAGAATAGCATGGTGGAATTGAAAGTTTCATTCATGATTTTATATAAAATTCTTATTTTATAATGGTCTTTTTTTTATGAAATCGTAGGAATTAGGCAAAGTCAATAAAAATTAGTTTACAAATTTGTGAATTGTGATATAATTTAGTATATGCTTTGAAAAGAAAACAATTTATTTCCATAAGGTAATAAGTCAAGTACATAGGTAAAAGTATTTGACTTATAAAAAATACTTATGATTTCCCTTTCGCTAAAAACATAGAGAAGAGTTGTAAAACAATTCATCTTAAATTTTAAATAAAAATAGATTACAAATGATGAGATGATTAAGAATAATAGTGATTGATATAGAAATGAGAAAGACGGAAGGATAAAATGAATATCACAAAAGTGATAGATTATGGTATCAGTGAATAGAAAAATAAAATAATTGATAGAGGTGTGCGATGGAGCAATATATTATAAAAGGCGGAAATCCGCTAATTGGTGAAATAGAAATTGGCGGTGCAAAAAATGCAGCCTTAGCGATTCTGGCAGCAGCAATTATGTCAGACGAAGCGGTTACTGTGGATAATATTCCAGATGTCAGAGATATAAATGTGCTATTACAGGCGATTGAAGGGATAGGAGCGACAGTAGAACGGATAGGGAAACATACTGCAAGAATTACAGGGAGGACAATTAAAAGCACACGGGTAGATTATGATTATATAAAGAAAATCCGAGCATCTTATTATCTATTAGGTGCATTATTAGGAAAATATAAAAGGGCAGAAGTGGCATTACCGGGAGGATGTAATATTGGCAGCAGACCCATCGATCAACATAAAAAGGGATTTGAAGCGATGGGAGCAGAAGTTTTTATTGAATATGGAATGATTGTGAGCAGTGCAGAAAAATTATCAGGAAGCCATATTTATTTTGATATGGCATCTGTAGGGGCTACCATTAATGTGATGATGGCGGCAGTTTTAGCAGAAGGCAATACTATTTTAGAAAACGCAGCGAAAGAACCACATGTTGTAGATGTCGCAAATTTCTTAAATAGCATGGGAGCTAAAATCAAAGGAGCTGGTACAGATGTCATTCGGATTAAAGGGGTAAAGGCACTGCATGGTACAGAGTATTCTATTATACCAGACCAGATTGAAGCAGGAACTTTTATGCTGGCTGCGGCTGCTACAAAAGGAGATATTGTAGTGAAAAATGTTATCCCTAAACATTTAGAGGCAATATCCGCGAAATTAATAGAAATCGGATGCCAAATAACAGAAGAAGATGATGCGATACGAGTGTTTGGGAACTGTGAATTAAAACATACACATGTTAAAACATTACCATATCCCGGATTTCCTACTGATATGCAGCCTCAAATTACAGTGACATTAGCATTATCTCAGGGAACTAGCATTGTGACAGAAACGATATTTGAAAATCGGTTTAAATATATAGGGGAATTAAGCAGAATGGGAGCTTCTATTAAAGTAGAAGGGAATACTGCAATTGTAGATGGAGTGAGAAAATTGACAGGGACACAAGTGAGTGCACCTGATCTGCGTGCAGGAGCAGCTTTAGTGATAGCTGGATTGGCAGCAGATGGCTATACTATCATCGATGATATTGTTTATATTGAGAGAGGTTATGAAGAATTTGAAGAAAAATTACGCTCTTTGGGAGCACAAATAGAGCGGGTTACAAACGAAAAAGAGATACAAAAATTTAAGCTAAAGGTGTGTTAATTACATACCTTTAGCTTAAATTTTTAACCTATTTTTCATTTATAACTCGCTCTATAATTTACAAAATATAATAATATTTGATGATAACGGTCATGTTTATATAAAATTATAAATTATCACAAAAAGATAGAAATTATAAAATGGACTCAATATGTACTTTCTTTTCCTTAGATAGGTCAATATAAGAATTAGAACATTTTATCACAGGACGAGAGAGATATCTTTGATTGATCATAATCACTTCTCCTGTATCACCATTGCTCAATAAAACAGAAGTATGAATGTAAGAATCCACTACATGGCTTAAAAATGGCAATAGATATTTTGGATCATATAGACTATATCCTTCTGTTTCAAAGATAGAAATAACTTTAAATGGGCAGACAGGAGCACGATAAACTCTAGCTGCTGTCATTGCGTCATATACATCAGCAATAGAGATGATTTTAGCGAAATCATTAATCTGTGCGCTATGTAATTTAAGAGGATAGCCACTGCCATCACAGCGCTCATGGTGAGCGAGTGTAGAGAACAAAATTCTTTCATCCAAATCCAATGTTTTTAAGAGTTCAAATCCTTTTTGAGGATGTGTTTTAATAATGGTATATTCTTCTTCTGTGAGTTTTTTTGGTTTTGTGAGAATATCTTTAGGTATCAAAAGCTTTCCGATGTCATGTAGCAATCCGCAGGAAGTTAGAATTTTTAATTCTTCTTCTGACATATGAAGCCAACGTCCTAATACAGTAGCGATTAATGCTACATTAATACTATGTACATAAGTGGAATCATCCATTTCTCTCATATTGTGCAGCATATCAAATACATATAAGTTGCTATTTTGTGAAGAGAGTAGTGTACTTGTAGAAGTTATAATTTCGTCAATAGTTTCTTTAGAAGCGGAGCGTTCTACAATTTTATTTAGAGATTCTTTACATTTGTCAGACGTTTCTAAAAATTCTTTCCGAAATTTTTGAAAATCCTCTGATTTTTTGATTCTCTCTGAATAAGTAGTGTTAGGAAGAATATCAGAAACTTCCATTTTATCCCACACGAGTACATTATCAATATCATAGAATCCTAAACGTAAAATGAGTTTATCCGTTATTTTTGTTCCAATAGGAATAATGAGATGATTATTTCCATCATATATATTATCTGCTACTATCATCCCGGGAATTAAATCTTTAATTTTACTATAATGTTTTTCTTTCATAATATGTGCCCCTTACAAAATCTTTATTTTAGGAATTAAATCATTGCTTATGATCTCGACAAAATCCATATTTTATGATAAGTTTCAACAAAATATGGAAAATCATTTTCTTTATTATATAATATTTCAAGTGAAATGTAAATGATATAAAAGATCACGAAAATATAAATTTTATATCTTATAAGAATAAAAAAATGTGATTATTTAGGTTATGCGCAAAGGGGGACGCTACGGAAAGAACCTATTCCAACGAAGCCGCGCTTCCGCTCCGTTCCAGACGTAATGGTACTAAATTCGCAGCCCCGCTTCTTGCGGAACTGCTTATTAAGTACCAACGTCTTCCAAGGGGCTTCTTTTGGAATAGGTTCTTTCCTACGCTAGTTTTTCATATGGGTAAGGTTGTGATATGAGATGAGCGTTTGCTCATGTGAGATAAAGAAGTATAAAAAATTTTGCCGTTCCCTATCTGGCTGACTGCTGAATAGAGAGGGATTTATGTGTCAAGTAACTCTACCTTGCCAACCATAGCGTTAATTATATTGTTTTAATCTAATATGAGGTTTCTGCATCAAGATTCATTTATCTATCAAGTTACCAGTATTCCCATCATATTGCCAGTCAATCCATTCTGGTTCTTCTCCTTCGTGAGCCGCAATATCAGCCCTGTTCTCTTTCATGTTGGCGGCTCTAGCCATTGGCAATTTTACTAACAGCCACTTGAAATGGAAAAAAGCTCATGATATAATCGGCTCGACAAATAGTAATTTGAAGGAGGAATAAAGTATGATTAGTGATTTTTTGGGAGCGGCATTTCCATGGATTTTACTTGGTTTATTTGTAGCCATCAGTTGTTCTTTTATGAGTGAAAAAAGAAATAAATTCTGATTTATCGGGCAGTGAGCCATCCCCGGCTCACTGCCCATTCCGTCATTTTGACGATGGAAAATTTTTATAAGCGTTTCTCAACACGAAAGAGAAAAGGGATCAATTAACAGCTTCATACTGTTCTCTAATCCTTATTCTTCCAGTGTTTTCTCTGTTTCAGTATTGCACCTACAATATTCCCTAAAATATCATCCAGCGGTTTTGCCCCGGCATTTTTTTCATCTGCTGTGAGCTGAGGAATTGTACAAAGCTATATATTGTTTCTATCTGGTTTTCTGGCAGGGCGTTCAACAGATTTATCGTTTTCTCCTTGACATGCTATTCTCCTTTCCTTGACCCATGAGGTCACTTTAATAAGTTCACTTTACGCTTTTTATATATTATACCATTCTCTGTACAAATTAACTATTGCTTTTTTTCTGCTCCAAGTCATACAGGCTAAAAAAGCATTTATTTTTATTACTTACTTCTTTTTTTTCGTTGCTATTCGTGCCTGATATGGTGTATCCATTATAACTATGGGGACAACAAGATTATCGTTAACATATGCACATAATCCAACTTTTTAATTTATCATAACTTAACTTATTATATTACTACAACAGTTTTTCACAAAGTAGAACAGCCAATAAACCAGCGGAGGCAAGCACCTATTCCAAAAGAAGCCCCTTGGAAGACGTTGGTACTTAA